>DASPIL010000003.1 GCA_035629175.1 Verrucomicrobiia bacterium
ATACGCCAATGAATTCGCTTTCCGCTGGAACACCCGCCATCAAACCGATGGCACCCGCCTGAAAGGGTTTGGCCAGTTGATCGAAAACAAACGGCTCACCTACCGCCAGGTTTCCTGCGTTTGCTAAATATATAAGCCCGAGCTTCGCTTGTCCCCATTTATTTCAGCTTCCTGCCCGGAATGTTTCAGCTTAAATCGCGCGCACGAATTCATGAAGATCCTTGCGCTGTTCATTTTGTCAGCCAGCCTTGCCGCCTGCACCGCCGCGGAGTCGCTGGCGCTCCAGGGAGAGTGGCGTTTTGAACTCGATCAAAACGATCGCGGCCTTTCAGAACGCTGGTTCAACCGGGCGCTGCCGGAGCGGATTCAACTTCCGGGAGTGCTTCAGGCCCAGGGTTTCGGTGATGAAATCAACATTCAAACGCCTTGGATCCTCTCCCTTTACGATCGCCTCTGGTACCTCCGCAAAGATTATTGGGCGCACACAAATGCGGGCAGCGTAAAGGTCCCATTCGTTTGTCAGCCGCCACGGCACTATGTCGGCGCCGCCTGGTATCAACGTGAAATTGAAATCCCCGCCGATTGGCAGGGACGCCGCCTGATGCTGCACCTGGAACGTCCCCGCTGGGAATCCCGTGTGTGGATCAATGGACAGATCGCGGGCACGAATAATTCCCTTTGCGCGCCGCATGAGTTCGTCCTCGGAGTGGTGAACGCGCCCCACAGCCTCGTGCAAACGGGAAGGAACATTCTGACTGTGCGCGTCGATAACCGCATGCTGCTTCCGTATCGGCCCGATGCTCATGCGGTTTCCGATTCGTTGAACAGCACGTGGAACGGAATCGTGGGCACGATGGAACTGCAAAGCACCCCTTCGGTATGGATCGACGATCTCCAATTGTTTCCCGATGCCGCGACGGGAACCGTGCGCGTGCGCGTGCAGATTGGCAATGCCACAACCAATACGGAGAAAGTTTTCGTCTCGCTGAACTTCATTCCAGCAATGGCTTCAAGCGGCGGCAAAGCGACGCTGCGCGAAATGGCGTGCGAACCTGGCATCACAACCTTGGAAGCGCAGGTCCAGAACGCGTATCCGCTGAAGCTTTGGGATGAATTCGATCCCGCGTTATTCGAGTTCACAGCGTCGATCAGGAAGGCCGAAACAAACGCGAGCGCTTCGCGATTGTTCCATGCCCGCCGCGTGAAATTCGGATTTCGCGAATTCAAGCGGGACGGCGCGCGCATCGTGGTGAACGGGCGCGAAACACATTTGCGCGGCACACATCACGGCGGCGATTTTCCGCTCACCGGGTATCCGCCGACAGACATTGAATATTGGCGGAAACTCATTCGCACGTGCCAGGAGTGGGGCCAAAATCACATGCGATTTCATTCCTTCTGTCCCCCGAAGGCTGCGTTTGAGGCTGCGGATGAACTTGGTTTTTATCTGCAACCCGAGCCGGGAATGTGGAACACGATCGATCCCAACTCGCCCATGGAACGCATGCTCTACCTGGAAACGGAAAGAATGCTGAAGGCGTATGGAAATCATCCGTCCTTTGTCATGTTCGCTGCCAGCAACGAACCCAAGGGCCGCTGGAGGCAGGTCCTGCCGCAATGGGCGGCTCATTTTCGGACGAACGACGCACGCCGCCTCTACACGACAGGCACGGGGTTCACTGATGCCGACGCGCCAGGACCGATGGAGATGGTGGATTTTACGACCACCCAGCGCTTCGGGCCGCGCCAGGTGCGTCGCGAAAGCGGATGGTTTGGGCGCGATTATTCAGGCTCGCTGCGGGGCGTGAATGTGCCTGTCATCGTGCATGAAAACGGACAATGGTGCGCGTACCCGGATTTCCGCGTGATCGAGAAGTTCACGGGTTACATGCGGCCGGGCAACTTTGAAATCTTTCGCGATTCCGCCGCGGCAAACGGCGTGGTGGAAATGAACCGCCAATTTGCGCACGCATCAGGCCGTTTTCAGCTGGCGTGTTACAAGGAGGAGATTGAAGCCAACCTCCGCACTCGCGGACTCTCTGGTTTCCAATTGCTCGACCTGCATGATTACGTGGGGCAGGGCACGGCGCTGGTCGGCTTGCTGGATCCATTCTGGGAGCCCAAAGGATACGCCACTGCTCAGGAATTTCGACGGTTCTGCAGCGAAACAGTTCCGCTCGCCCGTTTGCACAAGCGCGTCTTCACAAGCGCGGAAAACTTGCAGGCCGAACTTGAACTCGCGCACTTCGGTGCCAACGCCTTGACGAACCAGGATGTGAACTGGAGCATTCGCGATCACACCGGCAAACCCGTGGCCTCGGGACGGCTCGATACGAAAACGTTCCCGATTGGCCGCAGCTTGCTAGGCCGAATTTCCGTTGGGCTATCCAACTTCCCCGCACCCGCTGCATACCAACTGTCGGTCACTCTGCCCGGTGCACGGACGCAAAACCACACAGTTGCCGATGCGGAGAATGGCTGGAATCTCTGGCTCTACCCCACACAGGATCACAATCCTGTTCCTCGCGATGTTCTCGCGACGTCGTCCTGGGCCGAGGCGGAAAAGAAGCTCGAGGCCGGTGGCAAGGTGCTGTTCCTGCCCCGCAACACCGACCTGGATTGGTCAAGCCCACCGCTCGATGACGTCCCCATTTTTTGGAATCGCCTGATGAATCCCGGCTGGAGCCGAATGCTGGGAATTTGGTGCAACACGAATCATCCCGCGCTCGCGCGATTTCCGACCGATTCGCATTGCGACTGGCAGTGGACGCAAATCATGCGCGGCGTTCGGCCCGTTAGTCTCGCAAAGCTTCCGCGCGACTTGAAACCGATCGTTCAAGCGATCGATGATTGGAATCGCAACTGGAAACTCGGCGCCATCTTTGAATGCAGGGTCGGTTCGGGCCGCTTGATGGTTTCCGCCTTCGATCTCACCCATGACCTTCCGAATCGTCCTGTCGCGCGGCAGTTGTGCCGTTCGTTGCTCGATTACATGGGGACCGATGAATTCAACCCCAAGGTGTCCGTGTCCGCTGCCGCCTTTCGCGGAACGTTGTTCAACACGCGAATCATGCGGCAGGTGGGCGCAAGCGCATCAGGCGCTGGGAATGTGAACCAGGCGATTGATGGCGATCCGAACACGGCATGGGTGATTGGCGGAACCGGGAGAAACGCTGCCACCAACCGGCATCCGCACACTCTGACAATCGAGTTCCCAGAAGTCGTCTCCATGGCCGGCTTCGTCATCATGCCCCGGCAAAACGATCGGGATCACCTTGGCGACGTCCGTGAATTCCGGCTGGAGACAAGCGACGATGGCCAGCAATGGACTGAGTTGCATCGTGGCGCATTGCCGTCCACGTGGGAACCGCATCGGATCGAGTGGGATCGTGCTGTGAGCGCGCGGCGTTTGAGGTTTGTGGCGGTGAGCGGATACGGGTCCGATCCCAGTGCTGCGCTGGGCGAATTTGCGATCCTGCGCGAGGGCGAACGGTTTGCAGACGATGCCGGCAACATGGAGTTCCGCCGTTCCCGGAGCACGAGCACGGACGTGGATGAAGGAAATTGAGTGACAACGAAACGAGGAACAAACCATCCCCAAAACGATGGATGGAGTTCGCGGCGTTTTTCCATGTTCCGTTGACGCAGCGTCGGCTATCGTCCCCGCGCTTTGATTAAATGAAAAATCTGTTTGTTTCTGTCGTTCTCATCCTGTTGCTCACGCCGGGTTCGCGTCTCCATGCAGCCGAAGACACCAGCGGCTCGGGCTTCGTCCTCCAATCTCAATCGCTCGCCACCGGGGCGGGCACGATTGCCATCGACCAGTTGTTCTTCGAGACAGAGAACGGCCGCGTTGAAATACCAATTCAACTTGGCGAACTGCGGCGTGGCGCCAATCGCCGCGTGAAGACTTCGGACGGCCGCGAGGTGCGACTCACCGTTGATCGCCAGCGTGACGCATTCATGATCGAGTTGAATGCCCGGCCGAGTGGAGGGATTCTGAAGTGGGGTCTTTCGATTGCCGCCGATCCGGCAGAATACTTCACGGGCCTGATGGAACGGGTTGTCGATGGTCCGCAGGCGGCGTCGTGGGCGCCCGGAATCAAGGAAGCAATGGACCTTCGCGGGCAGAAGATCGACATGATTCTCAAGCCGACCACTTCGGTCTATGCGCCGTATTACATCTCGTCGCGCGGCTACGCGACATTCGTGCAGGGCAGCTGGCCAGGGCGTTACGACTTCTGCGCCTCAGACAGCAAACGCGTGAAGCTCACATGGGAAGGGCCGTCATTTGCTATGAAAGTTTACACAGCGAAGACGCCAGCCGAACTGGTCAAGGCCCACGCGCTGGACGCCGGGCCGCCGTTTCTTCCGCCAAAGTGGATGTTCACGGCCTGGCGCTGGCGCGATGAGCATGTGCACCGCGACCAATATTACGATGGCACGCCCGTCACGGGTCCCTTTAATTCTGAAATCATGGAGGACGTGCTGCTCATGGAAGCTTATGGGATCCCTTGCGGCGTGTATTGGGTCGATCGTCCCTGGGGGCCCGGGCGGCTCGGTTACGACGATTTCGAAATTGATGAAAAGCGGTTGCCGAACTTTGAACGCCAGGTGAAATGGCTCGAAGGCAGGAACACGAAATCAATGCTCTGGATCGGGCCGTTTTTCCAGGGCGACATGGAAACCAACGCGCTCAAGCTTGGCTATAACCTCGCAGGCCAGCGGCCGCATCGGAACAATTACCCGATGGTCGATTTCACAAATCCACGCGCTAAGAAATACTGGCAGGAGGGCGTGGCGAACCTGCTCGAGATGGGAGTTGCCGGATTTAAATTGGACCGGGCTGAGGAAGACATTCCGGAATCGGGACCATTCAAGGTCTTTGATGGACGATCGATTCGTGAAAATCGGAATGCGTATCCCGCGATGTATGTGAAGGCCACGTACGAAATCGCGAAGAAACATCGAGGTGGCAACGATTTCCTTTGCATGCCGCGAGCGGCTTACACGGGAAGTTCGCGATACGGTGTGTTCTGGGGCGGCGATGTCGGCGGAACGCAGGAAGGGTTGCGGGCTTCGATCATCGCAATGCAACGCTCTGCCGTCATGGGATATCCGAATTGGGGCGCCGACACATGCGGATACAATCAGCAGTTGATGGAGACCGAGGTGTGCGGCCGCTGGCTTGCGTTCAGCTGTTTCAATCCGATCATGGAAGTTGGCCCGACCCGCAATCGCGCCTTTTGGAACTTTCACAATCCTCCGCGTTACGACGCCGAGCTTATCGCAATCTGGCGTCTGTATGCGCGCCTGCATACGCGCCTGATCGACTACGGATATGCCGCGGCGAAGGAAGCCACGAAAACCGGAATGCCAATTGTCCGCCCCTTGTTTCTCGTGGATCCGCAGGCGCCGGAGGCGTGGGCCAATTGGTGGACCTTTCAATACGGCCCCGACATCCTTGTGTCCGCAATCTGGCAAAAAGGACAGCGTGCAGTGGAGGTTTACCTGCCTGCCGGACAGAAATGGCAGGACGCGTGGAACCCCGGCAAAGCTTACGATGGCGGGCAAACGATTACGGTGCCGGCTGAATTGCATCAGATTCCGATCTTCACCCGTGCTGGGTCAAAAGTGGATCTGGGCGACCTGCATCAAGAATGGCGCGATGCTGAGGCGGTTGCCAGCACGCGCCCTGACCTGAAGAAATTGGATGCCCAATTGCGCGCGTGGTACGAACGCACATATTCCCAGTCGAATTGAGGCTCGTAATCTCTCTCTTCGGACCGAGCCGACGAGAGCCTCTTCGCGATTGGCTGACACTGTAAGAAGCTCGGTCTGGGTTTCATAAGCAGGCATTGACGCGCGGTTCCGGGCTGGCACTATGCGGCCATGACACCCGAGACAGGAACCGTCAACCTGTTGGTTGTTTGTGTCTCCGGCCCCGATTCCGGAAAGAGGCTTGCCATCACGTCCAAACCCGCAGTCGTCGGCCGGGCCGCCGCATGTGAACTCGCCAGTGACGATCCCGATGTCGCCGAGCGGCATGTGACTCTTCACGAAGAAGCCGGCAAGCCCGCCTTTGCCGCGATCGCTGGATGCGCTGTTTTTCTGGATGGCCAATCCAGGCAGCAGGGATTGCTCGAACCGCGGCAGCAACTTCGCGTGGGGCGTTCGCTGTGGCAGATGGAATCGGCTCCCACCGCGCAATTCAGCACGTTGATTGGCGACTTCGGCGACCGCATCACGGATATCGCGGGCGTGGAACGCATTGAAGGTTTTCGTCCTGCCGAGATGTTTTCGGAGGCATTGCGCAAGCGCACGGATGAAGAGATGGAGCAATATTTTGCCGTGGGCACGCCTTCAACCACGCCTCCGCTGGCAGAGGTGAACACGGGCTGGCCAAAGCCCTGGCTGTTCCTGAAAACGTTCCTGCTCGCGGCAACCGTTTATCTGGGTTTTCTTTTCATCTACCGGCATTTCGGAAATGCCATCGTCCTTCCGGGACTCCTGACGTTTGGCGCATTCGTGATTCCATTTTCGCTGCTGATCTTCTTTTTCGAGATCAATGCCGTCCGCAACGTGCCCTTGTACCAGCTGCTGAAGCTCATGATGCTCGGTGGTGTGTTATCGGTCATCCTGTCGTTGTTTTTGTTCGAATGGACGCGCCTCGACAGCTGGTTGGGCGCCATGAGTGCGGGACTCGTCGAAGAAGCTGGCAAGGCCGCGGCGCTGCTGCTCGTGATCAACAAACCCAAATACCGCTGGACATTGAACGGGATGCTTTTTGGGGCTGCAGTCGGAACGGGATTTGCCGCGTTTGAATCGGCGGGCTATGCATACCTGATTGGAGGCGAATACGGCCGCAGCGCCATGCTGAGCAACATCACCACGCGAGGCATCCTGAGTATTTTCGGCGGTCACGTCCTCTGGACCGCGCTGGTCGGAGCGGCGCTCTGGCGCGTTCGCGGGACCCGCGCGTTCGAATGGTCGATGTTGACCGAGCCGAAGTTCCTGCGGGCATACGCCGTCGCTGCCGGGCTGCACATGATCTGGAACTCTCCTCTTCAACTGCCACTCTATATCAAATACGTCATTCTCGGGTTTGTGATCTGGATCGCTCTTGTCGCATTCATTCAAAGTGGATTGCGCCAGATACGCACAGCGCAAGCCGAAGCTGCCAGCGGCGACACAACAAAAACCCAGATTCCCCAGGCCGCATTGCCCTAGTTGACGGAGGACTCCCGGAAACACCCCAATGCATTTGCAGGCCGGCCGGGGGATAATGGGCGAGAATGCTGGTGATCGTTCGGAAAACGTGGTGGGTCGTGTGCCTCTGCTTCAGCCTGCACCAGTCGGTTGCGGGTGAAACCACTTCCTCGACCAATCTCCCTCCGTTACAGCGGCTGAATTCCGTCCTCCGCATGTCCGTGGAAACCCGCGACGGTCAGAACGTTGGCAGCGTCAGAAACATTGTTCTGGATGTCGATCGCGGAATTGTCGGCTGCGTTCTCGTCGGGCCCGACGGTTTGCTTAAGGGCCGAAAAGTGCGTCCCGTTCCGCCGCATCTGATTTCCACATCTACCGCCAAGCGCGGTGTGGCAGGGTTGAATATCATGCCGCGCGATTGGAACAGCGCGCCCGTGATCAACGCAAGCGCCCTGAACACCCCTGCAACCGCGGCCACCCTCGCTGATTTGCCGCGACGTTTCGATGCCATTTCCAAGCCTTCGGAAGGAAGCCAGCCGGCAATGCAAACGCTGGCGGCCACGGGGCGCCCTGCAAAAAGCCCGCCCCAGGGCAGGCTGATGCTCGTAACAGATCTCATTGGTGAATCGGTCTACGGAACCGATCAGAACAAGCTCGGCGAGGTGATCGATGTTCTTGCAGCGCTCGATGGGGAAAAATCGTGTTTCCTGCTGCTGTCACCTGGAAAGCGTTTCAAGTCGAATGAACACGCCTACGCAATTCCGCTGGGCCGAATCGCGATCGACGAATCCGGGCGATTGCAGCTCGACGCGGAGCCCGCTCAACTCTCGTCGGCCCGCCATTTCGATCCCACCGTGTGGCGAACCGGCGGGGTGCGAAAGAATGAGATTCTGCAATATCCTCGGACGAATTAAATGAGCAGCCGCTTTCGCGATGCTCAAAGAAATTTCCCCGGATTCAGGATGCCTTTCGGATCCAAGGCGTTCTTCACCCGATGATGCAAATCGCGCAACTCGGGCGACGCAGCGAGCGGCCACCAGCGCGCCTTGGCCAGGCCAATTCCATGCTCACCCGTGATCGATCCGCCCCATGCAATCACCTGCTGAAATAATTCGTCCAATGCCGCTTCGGCGCGTTCCTTCGCTTCAGGCTGCGTGTAATCCACCATGACGTTCGTGTGAATGTTCCCGTCGCCGGCATGACCGAAACACGCGATCGGGAATTGGTGCCGCGCCTGCAGGCCCGCGGCAAATCGAAACAAGTCTTCAAGCCGGCCGCGCGGCACCACGATGTCCTCATTCAGCTTCGTCAACCCCGTGTCGCGCAACGCGTAGGAGAACTCGCGCCGAATCTGCCATACTTCCTCGCATTCGCGATTTCCGAGCCCGCGCTCGACAAACAACGGTTGCTGCTTGCGAACAATCATTTCCAGGTCACGAATCTCACCCCGCACCGATCTCATCTGGCCGTCGAGTTCGACGATGAGGTGGGCGCGACAGCCGCGAAGGCGTTCGCTGCCTGTCCGCTTGTATGCGGCGCTCAAGGTGAACTCATCTGCAACCTCGAGTGCGCATGGCAGGAACCCTGACTTGAAAATCGCGTGCAGCGTCCGAATCGCGCTGCGCATTGACCCGAAACCAACCGCAAGGCACGCGCGATACGGAGGAAGCGGAATAAGCTTGAGCGTCGCCTCCGTGATGATTCCGAGCATGCCTTCCGAACCGGGAAAAAAGCGCGCGAACTCAAACCCGGTCTTGTTCTTGTGCGTTCGACCGCCGACACGCACAACGGTTCCATCGGCAAGCACCACTTCAAGTCCCAGAACGTAATCCCGGGTCACACCGTATTTCAGGCAGCGCGGTCCCCCCGCGTTCGTCGCGATGTTGCCTCCGATGGAACTATCCTTGCGGCTCGCTGGATCAGGCGGGTAATACAATCCCTTTTTTTCCACCGCGGATTGCAGGGCGCTTGTGGTTACGGCGGGTTGGGTGACGACCACGAAGTCCGCCGGATTGATCTCGACAATCCGGTTCAGTCGTTCGACCGAAAGCACAATGCCACCGCGCACGGGAACGCAACCGCCCACGTAACCATAACCCGCGCCGCGGGGCGTCACAGGGATGCCGTGCTTATTCGCAAATCTGAGGACCCGGGAAACCGATTCTGCATCTTGCGGAATTGCAACCGCGTCCGGCGTGTGGGCTGCAAACCACTTGTCCCCAGCGTATCGCGCGCGAATCGTCTCCTCCGTCAAAAGTTCGCCAGGGCCAAGACTGCGTTTCAGTTCGGCCAGTCGCTTCGATTGCAGCGCTGTCATTCGCTTGCCGGAACATCAGGCGCCTCGAGAAACTCCTCCGCCTCCGCCGCTTCGGATTCAGGAACCTGCACCTGAATGCCTCCTGTTGCCTGGGAATACCCTCCGGTCGTCAAAGCAGAAAGCTCGCCCATGACGATCGCATGGAAGCCCGCAGCTTCGAGGCGGCTGCGAACGAGTTGGGCATCGCTGGGATTGAACAATCGGGTAATGGTGACGAGTGACATATGCTTTTTATTAGGTTGTCGTCGTGCCGGTTGCTGCAGGCGCATGGCGGATTTCGGCGAACACGATGACGCCGGCGCCCGTTTGCAGGCTGCTCTGCACCTGGGCATCGACCTGCTGTCCAACGAGCTCCGACGCGTGATTCACCACTACCATCGTGCCGTCTGGAAGATAACCCACGCCCTGGCCTTTGTCGCGGCCCTCGCGCACGATCCGAATGCTCAGCACCTCGCCCGGCAGGAGTGTCACGCGCAGCGATTTGCTCATCTCATGCAGGTTCACATAATTCACCGACTGCAGCTCCGCGATCTTGCCGAGATTAAAATCATTCGTGAACAACTTCGCCTTCAAGTTGCGCGCCAGCCGGACAAGTTTCGCATCCACTTCCTTCTCCTCGGGAAAATCGCTCTCGTGGATTTTCAATTCGTTCCGTTTGTTCTGCTGCAGGCGGTTCAACATCTCCAGCCCGCGGCGGCCGCGGGCCCGTTTCACAGGGTCGGGGGAATCGGCGATCTGCTGCAATTCCCGCAGCACAAACCTCGGCACCACCAGCGTTCCTTCGAGAAAATTAGCCTCCACGAGATCTGCAATCCGTCCATCAATGATCACACTCGTGTCGAGCAACAGCAGGTTGTCGGGTTTGTTCTGCGGCGCGAAGCGAACGTAGGGAATGATGAGCGAAAAATCCTCCTTGTTGCTGCGCATCGCCAGGATCATGCCGATGTAACTGAACCCGAGAAACAGGCAGAGCCGGATCAGCCAGCGGGTGGTATCCTCGGAATTATCGAACAATCCTGAACGATCGATCAACAGCGCGACCACGTTGCCCAGCAGCAGGCCGAATGTGATCGAAGAAAACGCCCGCAGGGAAAACCCTTTCAGCATTTCATCGATCGCGATCAGCAGCCAGCCGAAGCCAAATCCCACCAGCGCCCCCGCCCATCCATAGTGGAGCAGTTCGGGACGCACCTGGCTGATGGCGTAACCCGCGGTCGTGCACAGCGCGAGAAAGAGAACGCGTATGGTCCACAGGTTGATCATCGCCGTGAACCTTCCCGCGGCAGGCGCAGGCGTTCGCCCGAGGACTCAGCCGATTCCCGCGGCGGTTTCTTGCTCCACAGAATTCCCCAAAGGCCAAGGCGATTCAGGTTGCTGCTCGTGATTGAAAGATTTTCCACGATGTTCGCCACGTTGCCAGCAATCGCATCGTCCTGCAATAACGCGCCCGCCAGCCCCTTGCCTGAACGCGTGTCATCCAGGATCGCTTTCAGCGTCAGTGTCGAGTTCTCCACGTTCCGAACCGATGACGAAATGCTTCCGCGATTCTCCTCCACTATGCCGTTTACTGAATCGGCAAAGGTCAGCAATTCGCTCGAGGCCTGGGCCAGGTTGCTGGCGGAAAGCGACAGCGCCGGGCCATTTGTCACGAACAACGAGTTGATTTCGTCCACCGTAACCATCGCCCGCTCCGAAGCCGTTCGCAGGTTCTCCACAGTCGCCGCCAGATTGGTCAGCGTTTGTTCGTTCAGGGCATGGCGCCGCACGTCGGCAATCGCTTCGTTCAGCCGGGTCGCGGCCTCGTCCACACGTTGCACAAATCCAGCCGCCGAACGCGCCACTTCCTGCAGGTTGAACGGCTCCTCCGCCCGCGCGTGCCCCTGGTCTGGAAGTTCCGCACCCTGGTTTCGGCCGGGATTGATCGAGACGAAATTGTCGCCCAGGAAACCCGACTGCTTGATCTGGAAAAGCGCGTCATCGCGAATCACGAACTCGCGGTAAATCGAGAGCGTGATCGTCACGTTCGTGCCGCTCGGGTTGAGCGCAATCTTCTCCACATAACCGACCTGGACGCCCGACATCAACACAGAAGCCTGCGTCTTGAGGCCGCCAATGTCGGAAGCCGTCACGTAGAGTGTGTACGATTTTCGGAAGAGCGAGCCACCCTTGCTGAACTGCAGCAGCAGCGCTGCAAGAATCGCCAGCGCAATGACAACGAACAGTCCCACCTTCAGTTCGAATCTGGATTTGCTCATATCAAAAAAGGTCCTGTTGTGGATCCGAGATGCCGTCTATGAAACGCCGCACCAGCGGATCTTCCGAACCGAAAATTTCGTCAGGAGTTCCCTGCGCGTAAATCTTTCCGTTGTGCAGCATCAAAATCCTGTGCCCGACACGCCGCGCGCTCCGCATGTCGTGAGTGACCACCACTGAAGTCGAATGCAAACGATCCCGCACGCGCAGGATCAACTGGTCAATGCTATCGGCCATAATCGGGTCTAGTCCCGTGGTGGGTTCATCGTAAATCACAATCTCGGGTTGATACACAATCGCCCGCGCCAGCCCCACGCGCTTGCGCATTCCGCCCGACAACTCCGACGGCTTCTTGGGCCCAGCGCCCTTGAGGCCGACCATCTCCAGGACGTCAGAAACCTTTTCGGCGATCTCATCGTTGCTGAACTTCTTGTAGCGGCGGAGCGGAAACGCAACGTTTTCATCCACGGTCATCGAATCAAACAATGCTGCTCCCTGGAAAACCATCCCGAACTTGCTTCGGACGCGCAGCAACTCCCGCTCTTCCATGCCGACAATCGGTTCGTCATCGATGAACACCTCGCCCGAATCGGGTTGCAGGAGTCCGATGAGATGCTTGAGCAACACGCTCTTGCCGCCGCCGCTGCGGCCGATAATCACCACCGATTCACCCTTCTCAATCCGAAAGCTCACCCCGTCAAGAATTGTGTGCGGACCGAAGCTTTTGGTGAGGTCGCGCACTTCGATCATAGGAGATCCAGCAGCTTGCCGAGCGACATTGTCAGGAAAAAGTTGGTGATAAGAATCGTGATGGACGAATAGACAACGGATTCCGTGGTGGCCCGCCCGACCCCTTCGGCGCCTTCGCCGCAAAACATTCCCTTGTAACAGCCCACAAGCGCAACAATCCCGCCGAAGATGAACGACTTGATCAAGCCATTCACCACGTCGGTCGCGCCAGTGTATTTGACCATGTTGTACCAGGAGTAGGTGGGATCGATGCCCAGCAGGTAAACGCCGACAAGATAACCCGCCCCGATGCCGACAGCGATGGCTTCAACCGTCAGCAACGGGAGTACGATGTGCGCTGCGACGAGTCGCGGCACGACGAGGTAGTCGACAGGATGCGTTGCGAGGGTGCGGAGTGCGTCAATCTGTTCCGTGACACGCATCGTGCCGAGTTCGGCAGCAATGGCGGCTCCGACGCGACCGGCGACCATCAGGCCAGTGAGGACGGGTCCGAGTTCGCTGCACATTGAAACGCTGACCACGGCGAGCGTGGCGGTGTCCATTTTGACTTTATGAAACTGAAAGTAGGTTTGGGCGCCGAGCACCATGCCTGTGAAAGCGCCGGTGATGAGGACAACCGACTGGGATTTCACGCCCATGAAGTAGATTTGGTAGACGAGGTCGCGCCAGCTGATGCGAAGGCGGATGAGCGACAGGACGGCCTCCCGGGCCAGCAACGAAATCCGGCCAAGCCCTACGAGCCAGACAGCCGCGCGCGAATTGGCCAGGAAATTCATAGTCGCGCGAAAGTAACAAAGGGTATTCGGGTTGACCAGAGCGCAATCCTGCCCAGTGCCGAGGTAGCAGAAGTAGAACCGTCCGATGACTCGTGTGATCCGCTTTTGGGGTGGAGTGTGCCGCAAGGTGCGAAACTGGGTGTCTCAATATTTCCACGAACGTCCAATCAAAAAGCCAAAAACTGAAATCCGTTCGACGTCTCTTTTCTTCGCGGCCTCCGCGGCCTCCGCGTGGGGATATTCGGTCCTGTGCTGGAATTCCAATTGGCGCAAATTCGTCAAATTCGCGCAAACCCGTGTGCCTGTCTGAATCAGTGTGCAATCGAGGATCCGGGATATACAAATGGAGATTCTCGTTTGCCTTCCCGCGCAACTTCGCGATCTTCGATTTGCGGCAATTCCGGCCCTTGGATTGACTTGTAGAAACCCGATCGATAAGTTTTGTATCCATTCGAAAATGTAGCGAAGGCGACCATGCTTGAGATGATTGAAAAATTGCTGATCCTCCAGGACCGTGACAAAAAGATCGCCCGCTTGCGGTCGGAGTTGGAACACATCGGGCCGGAGCGGCAGTCGCTCAAGACGAGGTCATCGGGAGCACAGGCTGCACTCGACGCCGCCAAGCTGCGCGTCAAGGAGCTGGAGTCGCAACGCAAGGATCTCGAACTCGAGGCTCAGGCCAAGCGGGCGTTGATCGAGAAGTACGCCAACCAGCAGCTGCAAACCCGCAAGAATGAGGAATATCGCGCGCTGGCGCATGAGATCGACGGGTGCAAGGAGGCTATCGTCAAACTTGAGGACCGCGAAATCGCGCTGATGGAGCTGGGCGAAGCCGCCCAGAAAGCCGTGGCTGCCGCGACGCAAGTGGCGGCGGAAGCTAAAAAGCTGATGGACGACCAGGTGGCGCAGCTAGGCGCGCGCGAGGAGAAGCTCCAGCAGGAACTTGCCGCGATGGAGGCCAGCCGGCAGGAATTGGCCGGGGCGGTTGACGACGGGGCCCGCGGACGTTACGAGCGGCTCATGAAAAGCAAGGGCGGCAATGTCGTCGTAGGCGTGCAACACGGAGTGTGCGGTGGTTGCCACATGCGCCTGCCCACCCAGATTATCGTGAGCTGCCAGGGGCAGCAGGAGTTGGTCACGTGCACCAACTGCGGGAGGATTCTCTACTACACGCGTGACATGGACCTGGCGGTTGCTGACTGATTTAATCGCTTCAGACTTCATACGCTTGTTTCGTTGCGAGCGGTGGGGTAATTTCATCGCGGTTTTGGAAGGGCGGAGGATCGCTTTTCCTGGAGCAATCCAGGCGAGGAGGAAAGTCCGAACACCGCAGGGCGCGATGCCGCGTAACCTGGCCGCGATGCTTCGGCATTGCAGGCGGGGATACACGCGGGGGACGGCGCCGCGAGGCGTCTCGACGGAAAGTGCCACAGAAAACAAACCGCCTGATTGGATCTCAATTCGTTGGGGTCCGTTGGGTAAGGGTGAAAAGGTGGTGTAAGAGACCACCGCTCCAGGCGCAAGCACGGAGGCACGGAAAACCCCATCGGGTGCAAGGCCAAATAGGGAACCTCGGAGCGGCTCGCTCCAGTGCTCGCGAAAGCGGGCCGGGTTCCGGGTACTGGCTGCTAAGACAAATGATTCTCTCCACCCGCAAGGGTGCAGACAAAATTCGGCTTACAGCCCTTCCAAAACCATTCTTCCTCCCGGCGAGCGTGAGCCAACGCCGTCCTTCCCGGCGCCGGAATTTTCAAAAACCACTGCCGCTCAACGGCAAACGCGGTCACTCCCTATGGAAGGTGGTTTCCCCAGTTGTGACGTCCACCCAGGCAGATCGATGGTGCACGAAGAAAGGACTTGTATGAAATCATTGATTCAACTGAGACATCGAAAGTTTATTGGCGGAATCGCTGCCTGCGCAGTTTTGGCAGCCGGCGTTGCGCAATCAGCAGACAGCCCTGCAAAGACACCCACCGTCAAGGGCGCGGGCGCCTCGAACCTCTCCGGCAATCCGGACAGCGTGACCTCGGGTGGCATTCAGCCCACGACCACGACAACCAGCGGCGGCATGAGCGGCAGTGCCAGTGCAAGCATGCCGAAGGACGCCAAGTCCTTTGTGCGCGACGCGGTGGAAGGAAATGCGGCCGAAGTAGCATTAGCCCAGGTGGCGGAGCGCAAGGCGCAGAACGCGCAGGTGAAGCAGTTCGCAGAGATGATTCGCACCGACCATGCGCAGGCGAACCAGCAATTGCAACCGCTCGCGCAAAAGCATGGCCTGTCAGTCAACCAGCCGTTGGAAGCGAAGCATCAGAAGAAAATGGACAAGCTTCAGGCGCTGAACGGCGCGGAGTTTGATCGTGAGTATTCGACGGCAATGCTCAAGGAGCATCAAAAGACGATTGCGAAGTACGAGCACGCCAGTCGCAATATCACGGACACCGAGGTCCAGCAGTATGTGCAGGCCACATTGCCGAAACTCCGCCAGCACCTCCAGCATGCGCAGCACGCTGCCCAGGCTGCGGGCGTTGATCAGGCGACCCTCTCATCGCTGATCAAGGATACTGACGCGATGGGTGGAACGGCTGAGCACGAGGAAAAAGCCGGCAGCCACAGCACGGGCTCGAAGTCAACGAATCAGCAATAGGTTCGAATAAACAGGGGAATAACAGACACGGCGGTTCCTGCGGGAACCGCCTTTTTTCTGTACCAATGTTGCTCCAAAAAAGGATGAGAAAAGCGCAATCCGCGTGTGTCGGAGCGGGAAGCGCCGTTGGATAGTCGTCACAAATCTGGGGCCCGGGGGCATTGAAAACTCCAGGATTCCACCGAGGCGCAGCAGCAAGCGAAAACGTTATGATGCATACCAAGCCCGACCGCACCGCATGGCTCAAAGGAGGAGAATCCAGATGTAAAACCGGCCCAAGGCTCGCTTCTCATCCGCGCCGCCTCGTATTGCTTGGCGCGCCTGGCGTCGGAAAGGGAACTCAGGCTGAACTTCTGTCTGAACGAATGGGCGCGTGCCACCTTTCCACTGGAGATATCTTCCGCGCGGCCAAGACACTTGATGCTTGCGAACGCAGTCCGACAATGGATCGCGCGCTCGACGCCATGCGGCGCGGCGAACTGGTTTCCGATGAAACCGTGCTTGCGTTGGTCGCGGAACGGGCGGGATGCCTGCGGTGCCGCGGTGGTTTTCTGCTCGACGGATTTCCTCGCACAGTTGCGCAGGCGCAGGCGCTCGACAAGGTTCTCGCGGAACAGGGAGTAACGCTCGAAACCGTGCTGAGCTACGTCATGCCGGTTGAGAAAATCGTTGCTCGCCTGAGCGGCCGCCAGACGTGTTCCGTCTGCAAGGCTGTGTTCCACACGGTGACGCGTCCATCGCGGATCAGCAGCATTTGCGATCATTGTGGTGCTCCACTGTTCCAGAGGGAGGACGATCGGCCTGAATCCATTCGCGTTCGCATGGCTGCCTACGAGACAAGCACTTCACCCCTGGTCGAGTTTTATCGCAGCAAAGGGAGTCTCATTTCCATCAATGCGGAAGGAACGCCTGAGGAGATCTACGAGCGCACGATGCGCGCCTTCGAAGCGCGGATTCACTGAATCGGGCCGACTTCATTGCTGCGCCTTGTCCGGGATGTTCAAGGTGTCGCCTGCCTTCAAGCCGCGGATGTTCAGGGTCGGATTTGCGGACTGCAGATCCTGGAGGGAAACCCCGTATCGTTGTGCAATGCTGCCGACGGTGTCGCCGACTTCGAACCTGTAGGAATGGCGGCGAACATTGGACAACTCGGCGATATCGATTGGCAGCGGCGGTGTCAACGGCGGCTCCTCGGCCGCAGGTTCTGAAACTTCCTGCCCAAGCGCCAGGGCATTTGCGGTGAGTTGTCGCAATTCTGTTTCCTTCACGGCAATCGCCCGCTGCATCGCGGTAAGGTTCGTGTTCGACCGAATGGCTTCCAGTTCCTGGGCGGTCGCCTGATTAATCTGATAGATCGTAGGGGCGGAGGCCGGACTATCGTTATTTTGCGCTGTGCTGACGGATTCACGATAAAGCGGATCCCGAAGCGAAACCAGCTGCTGATACCGTTCCGCGCCGAGGGCCGTCCTCAACGCAGACTCACGCTGCTGCAGGAGATTGTTGCGTTCCAGGATTGCGTTGGGATCATTACGTCCCTCCAGCGCGAGCAACTGCCGGTCTACAAGATCTGTCGCGCGAAACAGCGCGCGGAATTCCTCAGGGCTGCTGTTGAAGTGCCCCAGCGTGCCGAGCTCCGAGCGAAGATTGTTTGCGTTCTGAGAATAGCGCAGGAGATATTCTTCAAGCTGTTGCGGTGACAAAACCCTCGCAAGGTCGTCGCGGGTTTCTCGTCGCAAGCGTGCCAGCTCTGCGGCGCGTTGAGCAGGATCCAGGCTTGCAGTTGCCGTCAGCATTGACTGCAGCTTCTCCTGCGACCGGGCCGTGATGTCCTGAACTGTTTGTTTCACTTCCATCGGCAGCACACCGAGGACCGGGCCATCCAGCGCGACACCCGGTGTGGACGGGCGGGGCAGGCTGACGAGGTCGCCAGCTTCCCATTTGGGCCCCAGCAAGCGCGTGAGCAAGGCGCGCCGCTCTTCGTCAGCCTGCCGCGTTTTCTGGGCTGCGAGCCGCGCCACGTTGGTGTCCGGCCGGCTGCGCCACCATTGCTGGTCGGGTGTGACAAGTTCCGTCGCCAGCCGTTGCGCGTAGAGAGTGTTAACATCGGCAATGATGATGTCGCGGATGGTTTGCTCGGGGCAATTGATGCTGCGCAAGTTTGCAATGTAAGTCGGGTAGTCAGGCGACTCGACCTGGGACCACGAGAAGAACTGACGTCGCACGAGGACGTTGGTTTTGATCGTGGGACTCTCCTGGACGAGCGGGCCGCCAGCGGGCGGCGTGTGGGTTCGCGTTCCAATCCATGCGCCAGCAATCAGCAGATTGAGGGCGAGCGAAACGAAGAATAGGGCACGCCAGCGCATAGTGTTCTGAAGCAATCGGTGCCACAGTGAATTCAAAAAAGCAACGTGCAAAACGCGGAGCCAGCTACATGGGCGCTCCAGAGCGTCGCTTCGATGATCTCACTGAATCGTGTGAAATGATTGCCCTGCGGGTTTGCCCACGCGCAAGCGGCGCGAACGCCGCGCGCCTCCGCATTGTGCATTCGGGCATTGTCGCAGCCAGGAATCGAGTTCTCAGGCCGATTACCCCGCGACTCTCATTTGTGGACGATCGGTTTCTTGATCATTGCAAGGCCGCAGCAAGTCGGCGCTCGGGCGGGCAAGCGCACGCCATTACCTGTCGAGCCAATCGTGCGCGTGGTTCTTCAGCCATTCGCTGAACGCTGGCAACGGGCGGCTCAGGACAGCGCTGGCTTTGGAGCAATCGAGGGATGTATCGGGAGCCCGTGGTGCGCCTTTGTAGGTCGACAGCGAGGCGGCCTCTATGCGCGCGTCCAGGTTGGGCCAGCACCTCGCAAGCAGCCGCCCAATCTCCCAGCGTGACAATCGCTCCGCACCGGCAACGTGGAATATGCCGCTGCGGCGCTGCACAATGAGTTCCCACGCCGCGCGCGCAGTTTCTTCGGCTGCTATCGGACTGCGAAATTCATCCACAAACAGCGTTGCCGTCCGCCCAGCCTCGAATCCGCGGCGCAGTTGTTCGTTGAATCCGCGATTGCCCGCCTTTGAAATTCCGCCGTTCAAGGACGTGCGCACAACCAGATGCAGCGGATTCGCGAGCACCGCCCGTTCGGCCGCAACCTTGGTGGCGCCATATACGCTTAGCGGATTGACGCTGTCATTCTCTTGGTAACCGCCTCGCGTGCCGTCAAATACGAGGTCCGTGGAAAAGAAGAGCAGGGGAATGTTCGAACAGAGATCGGCCAGCAGGCGCGTGACCTCGAAGTTGAGTTTCCACGCAAGTTCAGGATCTTGCTCGCATGCGGGACTCTGGCTCAACGCGGCACAGTGGACGACCAGGCGGGGGCGTTCGCGGTGGAAGCGTTCGCGAACGGCCGCCGAGTCAAGCAGGTCCAAATCCCCGCGCGCGAGTCCGCGAACCGAAAACCCTGTCGCGTGATGAGCCGCATGACGAACGAGGTAACTGCCGATCAATCCGGCGGCACCTGTCACCCATGCGGCGTGGTTGGTGCGAATTTCAATCAATCAGGCGCCGGGTGAGATTCCCGTATGCATCAATGCGCCGGTCCCGCAGAAATGGCCAGTGCGTGCGCGTCGTGTCGACTTCCTTGAGATCGACAGGCACGATCATCGTTTCCTCCTGATCAACAGCGGCCTTTGCGATGATCTCGCCGTAGGTCCCGGCGACGAAGCTTTGTCCCCAGAACTGAATGCCGTCGCCGCCGACGTCCTTGAGAACCTCATGGCCAATGCGGTTGGGCACCGCCACGTAACAGCCGTTGGCGACCGCGTGGCTCCGCTGGATGGTTTCCCAGGCAGAGTGCTGACGCGCGCCGTACTCGGCCTTCTCAGCCGGGTGCCACCCGATTGCGGTCGGATAAAACAGAATCTCCGCACCCTGCAGCGCAGTGAGGCGGGCGCCTTCGGGATACCATTGATCCCAACAAACCAGGACACCGATTTTGGCGTACCTCGTCTGCCAGGCTCGAAAACCAAGGTCGCCCGGCGTGAAATAGAACTTCTCGTAGAACAAAGGGTCATCGGGAATGTGCATCTTGCGATACACACCCAGAAGCGAACCATCCGCATCGATGACTGCCGCGGTGTTGTGATACAAACCTGCCGCGCGTTTTTCAAAGAGCGAGGCGATGATGACGACAGAATGCTTCTTCGCGATCTTCTGGAATGCAGCAGTGCTCGGCCCGGGAATGGTTTCCGCGAGCTCGAAACATCGGTGATCCTCGGACTGGCAGAAATATTGGGACCGGAACAACTCTTGTGTGCAAATGATCTGGGCCCCCTTTTTTGCGGCGGCTTCCGCAGCGGCAAGCGTCCGCTTCAGGTTTACAGCGGGACTGGGTGAGCACGCGGTTTGGATGAGGCCGAGCCTCACGACGGACGAGGAAACGGGACGCTTCATTTCAGGGCTGTGTGCGGATGCGGACGGTGTCTTCTGTCGGCAGTGTTTTGCTCTTCACGTTGTTGCCAGACGGAACGAACTGCCCGAAGAGTTCGCGGATGTATTTGCCCAGCGTTTCGTTTGTGGGGCCGTAACCCGTGTGATAAATGTAATGCTCAAGATCATACAAGAGCTCGTCCGCTGTCGCGTAGCGTTTGTCAAGGTCGCGCGCCAGCGCCTTGTGGAGAATGTCGTTGAGCCGGTCATCAATGCGCGAATCCAGCGTGCGGAAATCCGGGATCGCCATGTTCATGATCCGCTGGCGCGACTCCTCGGCAGTGCCGCTTTTGAAAATGTTTTTCCCAAGCAGCAGATGCGCGAGCACAACACCCGCTGAAAACAGGTCGGAACGTTTGTCCGTGATCTGGAAATTGGCCTGCTCCGGGCTCATGTAATCGGCCTTGCCGGCGACCACTTCACCTTCCTGGTCGGACAAGAATCCCTTGGCCTTTGCAATTCCGAAGTCCGTCAGCTTCACGTCGCCCTCAAAGGCAATCATGATGTTCTTGAAGCTGACGTCGCGATGGACAATGCCCAGCGGCTTGCTGTCGCGATCGGTTTTGGAATGCGCGTAGGCGAGCCCGCGGGCGACGCGGCTGACGATGAAGATCGCGAGCTCGCGCGGCAGCTGGCGTTTCTTGTCCTGGAGTTGTTGTGCGAACTGCTCAAGGTTGACGCCGCGGATCAGTTCCATGGCGATAAAATATACGCCGCGTGATTCACCGAGATGATACGTCTGGACGATATTTGTGTGGATGAGATCTGCGACGAGCTTTGCTTCGCCGATAAAATTATCGATGAATTGTTTCTGGCTCGCGTAATTCTGGCGGATCACCTTGATCGCGATTCGCTTGATGAATTCGCGCGTTCCATTCTGCTCTGCTTCGTATACGACGCCCATTCCGCCTTCGAAAATCTTTCGGACTATGTCGTAACGAAACTCGTTTTGAATCGTGAAGAGGGCCACGTTTGCGATGTTTGCGAAACGCCCTTTCAAGTCAAGCCCCGGCTTCCGAAACGGGCGCGAGAGGGCCGCATTTTTCCGCGGGAATTCTCCCATTTTCTGCTTGCACGTGTTTGGTCGCGGGTTTTAATACGAGCCAAGTCGAACGACTTTCAGCGCAACCGGAACTTAAACAAAACGCAAAAACCCCCTGTAATATGGCTAAATCACTCTCCAAATCACAGATTGCTTCAACGCTGTCAGAGAAGGTTGGAATTACCAAGAAGCAGTCCGTGCTCTACCTCGAAGAACTCGCGACGCTTGCATATAAGAATGCGAAAAATACATTTACGCTTCCTGGCCTCGGGAAACTGAAACTTAAAAACCGCGCAGCACGAACTGGCCGCAATCCTGCGACGGGCCAGGCAATTCAAATTCCCGCCAAGCGCGTGGTGAAGTTCCAGGTCGCGAAAGCGGCCAAGGATGCCATTCTCGGCGCGAAGTAAGCCAAGGCTCTTTTCACAGGCGCTCTGAATTTCGGAGCGCCTTTTTTGTTTCCATCCACAGGCTGGGAACGTCGATGCCTTCATGAAAATTGCAGTGGTTGGTTGCGGGGCGCTTGGCAGTTATTACGGCGCAAAACTCGCGCGTGCCGGACAGGATGTCCACTTTCTCCTGCGCTCCGATTATGACGTGGTTCGGCGGCGCGGAGTTTTCATTCGCAGCCCTGAAGGCGACTTCAACGTTCGTGTTCGCTGCGCCCGAAGGCCGGAGGAGATTGGCGTGAGTGACCTTGTGCTCATTGGTTTGAAGACAACTGCAAACGCCCAGTTTCCAGTCCTGTTGCCACCTCTCGCCGGCCCGGAAACAGCGGTTCTCACGTTGCAGAATGGCTTGGGAAACGAGGAGCAACTCGCGCGTTTGATTCCGCCGTCACAGATTCTCGGAGGGCTCTGCTTTGTCTGTTTAAATCGAGTGGAACCCGGCGTCATCCGTCATCTGGATCACGGGACCGTGGTGCTTGGGGAATTTCAGCGATGGCCTGAGCCACGCACGCACGCGATTGCCGAATTGTTTAAGCGGGCGGGCCTTACGTGCCGCGTCACGGATAATCTCGCGCAGGCGCATTGGGAGAAGCTCGTATGGAACATCCCGTTCAATGGCCTGGGAGTGGCAAGCGCGGCGGGCTTCGAAGCGTTCTCAGAAAACAGTGTGGACGTGCGGGCGCAGGGTGAATGCCTCACCACGGACAAATTGCTGCGGGATCGGCAATGGGAAGGGCTCGTTCGGGAGCTGATGCTCGAGGTGATCCGAGCGGCCAATGCGCTGGGGCATGCCATTCCGGAAAACCTCGCGGAGAAACAAATTGAGCGGACGCGGACGATGGGAGCGTATCAGGCGTCGACGTTGGTGGATTTCGAACGCAACCAGCCGCTGGAGCTGGAAAGCCTGTTTGGAGAACCGTTGCGGCAGGCGAAGGGAGCCGGGATTGCGACGCCGCGTCTCGAGCGTTTGTTTGAGATCCTCCTGGCCCTGACGCGGGGGCGTTAGTTCAATTCGGGCGAACGAACACTGAACGCGTTATGCCTGCCCAGTTTGTGGATTGTGCGTCCAGCGACGGGACACTCCACATGGAATGCGAAGGTCGTGGAGGCCTGCCGCATGGCCAGGGGCCGATGTGCCACGGGCGGCGCCGGCTGAAGATCGCGGGCGGCACGTTTTTCCTGCATGCGGCGATTTTTGCGTAGTTCGATAAACTGTAGTCGAACCAGGTAACCGACCACCACAAGCGCGAGAAGCGTGAGCCAGCCGAGAAGGGGAGCCAGGACAATCTGAGAGGCAGGATAGGTCATAGGAACTTTATTTTTGGTTCTGCAGAGTGAAAAGCAGAACCCGTTCCCGGTCCCTGACGCATCTTTCAAGCTGACCTTCCAGGACTGTATCGGGGAAGATCCCGTGTTCATGAAACGCCAGGGGGAATGCGATCGGGGACGGACTGACACGAAGAATTGTGCCCGGCTCTTTAAGGTTGGCCCGCTAAAAAAGCTGAAGCGGCGCAGCCTCCCGGGCTGAGCCGCTTCACTTTGTACCCTGCGTCCAGGCAGGAAGGTAAAACAACGCTGCTAGAATGCCCCAGCCGCTATGTTGGGGCAAATCCGGCGGTTACGGAATTGGATCCCGGGTTTCCACCGGGACGTTCTCGGTTGGGTTCGAGCGTTCCGTTGCCGCCAAGGCCATTTCGACTGCTGATTCCAAAATCGGGCCGTGCAGGTTGAGCGCCAGGATTCTGCCGTTGCGATCGAGGAGGAAGGAGGTGGGCAGGGCGTTGATTGCATACTTCTGCGCCACCGGGCTTTCCCAGCGTTTCCCATCCCAATGTTGCGGCCATGGAATCTCATTGCGCCGAAGGAACGTATCGAGAGCCTTGCGATCTTCATCGAGGTTGATGCCGAGAACCTCAAAGCCGCGCGCCTTGTGTTTTTGGTAGACGCGCTGAATGTTGGGCATCTCGGCCACGCATGGCGGGCACCAGGTTGCCCAGAAATCCACCAGCACCACCTTTCCTTTGAACGTGGCGATTGAAAGCGGATTGCCTTCCAGATCCTGTCCTTCGAAATCGGGAAAAGGCAGGCCGGGCCGAAGTTGCTCCCTGATTTTTTGCACCGCGACATCCCGTTCCAGGCTCTGCTCAGCCTGCTGGGCGCTGCCCGCGGTTTGGGTCGCGGGATATTCCTTCTGCACCTGCCGCAATGCTTCAGTCGCACCCGCAGGGTCGTTCAGGAACCGCACGTAGATCATCGCCTTGATCATTAGCAGCGATGCCCTGTCCTCGTCGGTGGCCGGTTTAAAATTCTGACGCAGGCGTTCCACCTGGGCGATTACGTGTTGAACATCGGATTGCGTCAACGTACCGGCGGCGAGCTTGGCATTCAGTCCCTGGCTCAAAACATCCAGCTCCTGCTGCAGTGTGGTTCCAGGCGGCGGCCCCGGAACTGAAGTGAAAACGTTGGAACCGCCCGTGACGTTCGTGGGGGCCACGGGGGCGGCTGAATAGCCTTTGGGCACCTCGCGCTTGCACGAGGTTGCGAGCCCGAGCAGGCAGCACATTCCAGCCGTGACGGCGATGCAGGACAGAATTGCGTTTGGCTTCATTTCGCTATGGAGACGCCCTGATGCTTCACGTTCACATTCAGGGCGGCGCGACCAACCTATCAGCGGTTCAGTCCGCGCGCGAATTTTTCGATGCGATCAAGGCCCTTCTCGAGATTTGCCATGCTCGTGGCATAGCTCAGGCGTATGTAGTCGTCGGCGCCAAAGGCGATTCCCGGGACCGCGGCAACCTTTTCCTGCTCAAGCAGCCTTGCGCAAAATTCAGCGGACTTGAGGCCGGTCTTGGAAATGTTCGGGAACAGATAAAAAGCGCCGCGTGCATTCACGCACGAGATGCCGGGAATACCGTTGAGCTTCTGCCAGGCGAATTGCCGGCGCCGTGAGAATTCGCCGAGCCACTTCGGCAGGTGATCCTGCGGTCCGTTCAGCGCTGCCACGGCACCCTTCTGCGCGAAGCTTGTAGGATTGCTCGTGCTGTGGCTCTGGATTGCGTCGATCGCGCGGGCGATCGGTTCGGGTGCCGCGAGAAATCCAAGCCGCCATCCTGTCATGCTCCACGCCTTGGCAAAGCCATGGACAACGATGGTGTGGTCGTAATGCGCAGGTGAAAAACCCGCAACGCTCACATGGCGCGCGCCATCGTAAAGCAGGTGCTCGTAAATTTCATCGCTCATGACCAGCACGCCCTTTTCCACGCAAATATCACCGAGCGCGCGTATTTCTTCGGGCGTGTAAACCGTGCCGGTCGGGTTGCTGGGAGAATTGAGGACGAACAGACGCGTGCGGGGGGTGATCGCCGCGCGAAGTTGCTCGGGCGTGACCTTGAATTCGGTTTTGTCGCTGGTTTCTAGAATGACGGGCTGCGCGCCGGCGAGCTTCACCATCTCGGGATAGCTCAGCCAGTATGGCGCTGGGATGATCACTTCGTCGCCTTCCTGGCACGTGGCAAGAATGACGTTGTAACACGAATGTTTCCCGCCACAGGAGACAATCACCTGGGACGCCTTGTACGTGAGATTGTTTTCCCGCTTGAACTTGTCCGCAATCGCCTGGCGCAGCTCGGGTATTCCGCTGGCGGGAGTGTATTTTGTGAAACCATCTGCCAGCGCCTTCGCACAGGCGTCCTTGATATGCTGCGGCGTGTCGAAGTCCGGTTCGCCCGCGCCAAAACCCACGACGTCGAGGCCCTCTGCCTTCATCTGTTTGGCTTTGGAATCGATGGCGAGTGTGAGGGAAGGGCTCAACGAGGCGGCTCGTTGAGAGATTCGGTAGTTCATAAATGGCGAAAAGCTTACGAGTGAAGCAATGGACTGCAACATTTAACATCGTGCCGCCACGGGCTCGCGAGCAGCTCGATCGGGCGCGGCGTTCACGGTGTTCGGGCGTTGGACTGACGGGTGTGTGGGCAAGTTCAACGAGTTGCGCATGTGCCACGGTGAAGCAGGCTGAACCTGCGGTCCGTGCACAGTTTTTCTCCCTTGGCGAAAACGGCCGGAACGTTCTACAGTCACCCCGTGAGCGCGAGGCCTGCAACCAAGCTGTTCCACAAGGACCTTCCTTCCTATGAAAGAATTCTTACCTGCTGACATTCGCAACTTTGCCGTGGTTGGCCATGCTTCTTCAGGAAAAACCATGCTGTGCGAGGCCATGCTCGCCAGCGCCGGGGTCATCAACCGCATGGGCAGCATCGCCGCAGGAACCACGGTGTCGGATTACCACGAAAGCGAAAAGGCTCGCCAGATTTCCGTTTCGGCGTCGCTCATGCACCTGGAATGGCTCGGAAAGAAGTTCAACATCCTGGACTGCCCGGGTTACGCGGATTTCATCAGCGAAGGACTCGGCGCCCTGAGGGTCGGCGATTTCGCGCTCATCGTCATCAATGCCGCACACGGCGTGGGTGTCGGCACCGATGCCGTGTGGCGCTATGCGACGCAATATGGAATTCCGAAAATGATCGTGGTGAATGCCTTCGACAAGGAGGAGTTGAACTTTGATTTAATCCTTGCCCAGGTGCGGGAGCATTTCGGTGCGACAGTGTTTCCTCTGACCCTTCCCGTGAACCCGGGTCCTGACTTCAACCAGGTGCTCGATGTGCCGCGCGATGAAATCGTCACGTACGCAACCGATCGCAGTGGGAAGTTCACGGAGTCCGCAGCTGCCGGCGAGTGGAAGGAAAAGGTCGATGCGCTTCACAAGGAATTAATTGAACATGTTGCCGAATCGGATGACGCGTTGATGGAAAAGTTTTTCGAGCAGGGCGGCCTTTCGGAAGAGGAATGGCGGGCTGGAATCCATCGCGCCATTCAGAACCAGGTGTTTGTGCCGCTCTTTGTTGCGTCCGCGGAGAAGAACATCGGCGTTGCCCGCCTCATGGATTTCATTGCGAAGTATGGATCATCGCCTGTGGACCGCGCCAAAGTCGCGGCGCTGGGCCCTGATGGCAAGGAACTGGCCGTCAAGCTGAATGATCCCGATCCCGTGTGCTATGTGTTCAAGACGATGAGCGAAGCGCAGTTCGGCGAACTCTCGTTTTTCCGCGTTTATTCGGGCCAGGTAAAGGTCGGTTCGGAAGTGTTCAACAGCGACCGGCGCATCTCGGAGAAGATCGGGCAGATTTATCTGTTAAACGGAAAAACCCGCGAGAACGTGCCATTGTTGAACGCGGGCGACATTGGCGCCGTGGTCAAGCTGAAGGATACGCACACGGGCAACACGCTCTGCAGCGGCAAGCATCCTGTCACGCTCCCCAAGGTCAGCTACCCGCGCCCCAACATTCACGCCTCGCTCAAGAGCACGAGCAAGGGTGAGGAGGACAAGATCGCGGCCGGCCTCGCCGCCCTGCACCACGAGGACCCGACGTTTCTGCATCATGTCGACCCTGAATTGCACGAGACGATCCTGTCCGCGCAGGGCGAGTTGCACCTGGAGGTGATTGCTGACCGACTGCGACGCCGTTATGGAGTGCATGTGGAATTGCACGAGCCCCGCGTGCGTTATCGCGAAACAATCAAGGGTCACGGCGAATCCAAGTACCGCCACAAGAAGCAGACGGGCGGGGCAGGGCAGTTCGCCGAAGTGTGGATGCGCGTCGAACCCACCCCGCGCGATAAGGGAGTGGAATTCAAGCAATCACTCGTCGGGCAGAACGTCGATCGCGTCTTTGTTCCGTCCGTGGAAAAAGGTGTTCAAAAGGTTTGCGAAGAAGGCGTGCTCGCGGGCTATCGGGTCGTCGACGTGAAGGTGGATTTCTACGACGGCAAAATGCATCCCGTCGATTCCAAGGACATCGCGTTCCAGATTGCAGGATACTTTGCGTTCAAGGAAGCGTTCAGCAGCGCAAAGCCCTGCCTCCTCGAACCGATCAACACCGTTGAAATTCAGATTCCGGAAGATTGCATGGGCAAGGTCATGGGCGATCTCTCGAGCCGGCGCGGACGCATCCAGGGCATCGACACGGACGGCAGCTTCCAGGTCATCAAGGCGCAGGTGCCGGCCGACGAATTATACCGTTATTCGAGCACCTTGCGTTCACTGACAGGCGGCCGTGGTGTGCATACGGAGGAATTCAGTCACTACGAGGAATGTCCGCGCGACGTGGAACAGCGGATTGTCGAGGAAGCGAAAAAGCATCGTCAAAATCACCAGCCAAACGGGCATTAGGATTAATGCGTGCCGGGTTTGCGTTCAGCCGGATTCGATGAAGGATTTTCCGGAATGTGGATATGGTGTGCTTCCGGGTTGCTGAAGAACGACGTGTGTTGTTCCTCATTGGCGGGTTTTACCAGCACTCTGTCCACTTCCACGGTTGATCCGTCGGCTAGTTGCAGGACGGCTTTGGGCTCGCGAAATATCGGGGAGAGCTTTTCGCTGACGAGTACACCAAGACTCTGCGTCGGTTCATGAAACACCAGCGCGCCAATCCGGACATCATCCTGCTTACCGGGCCAATCTCGCTGCATTGGGCAACTGTAAGCACCTTCTGGCGACCGACAATTCGGGATGTCCCTACCGCAGATCGTGATGCCGGCCCTATACCGGAACCAAGAAGCGGTTACATTTGGACAAGGGCAGCAGAGCAGCGAAAGAGCGGGACTGTAGCTTTCGTACGAATGCAATTCGCCATCAACCCCTGAATTGGGTGTCCATGAACGTGAACTTAAGAGAGCCGGATGCGGGTTTGCTGGCGCACGCCCTCGGGGCGGTCCACGTGGGGATTACAATCTGCGATGATTCCGGGCGCATTGCCTGGGTGAACGACGCATTCACGCGGATATGCGGCTATTCGGCTGAAGAAGTGGCGGGCCAGCATACGCGCATTTTCAAATCTGGAAAACAGGATCCAAGTTGTTACGCCGAGTTGTGGAACACGGTGCTCGGCGGGAACGTTTACGTGGGCGAATTGATCAACCGCCGCAAGGATGGAACGCTTTACCACGAGCGAAATACGATCACCCCAGTCACGGACGCGGAGGGCCGCCGATGGTTTGTGGCCATGAAGGAGGACGTCACCCATCAGAACGCCGCCAAGCAAGCGCTCGCGCGATCGGACGAACGTTTTCGACTGCTGTTCGAGCACGCACCCGACGCTTATTACCTCCACGACCTGGAGGGAGTTTTTCTGGATGGCAACAAAGGCGCGGAAGCGATGATCGGCTACACGCGCGCCGAGTTGATCGGCAAGAAGTTTTCCGAGGTGGAGTTGCTTCCCGCAGAATTCCTTGGGTGCGCGCCTGAATGGCTGGAGCAAAGCCGTCTTGGCCGTCCTGTCGGTCCGCTGGACCTGGCCCTGAAACACAAAAGCGGCCATCTCGTTCCGGTAGAAATCCGCACCTATCCTGTCGAAGTCCAGGGACAGGTCTGCGTTCTGGGGATTGCTCGCGATATTCGTGAGCGAAAGACAACGGAGATGCGCCGCGGGATATTGGCGCAATTGAGCGAGCAACTAAATACCGTGCTGGACCTTCGCTCCGCGGCCACCGTGATTGCGACTGCAACGCACAAGCTCATCGAAGCAGATGCTTGTTCAATCGATCTAAACGATGCGCAGGGATCTTCCGCTCGCCGCCTGTTCTCCGACACCACGTTCGAGGGCAAGCTAATCCCCATGACACCCGGCCTCGAGGCATCCCTGGAACATCAGGAGCGCTTCAGCCCACCTCTCGTGATTCCCATTCGAAACGCCGGCAAGGTGCTCGGATCGATATCCGTGCGCCGCCAAAAGCCGGCTGATTTCACGGACGAAGAACGCGAACGGCTGGCCTTGCTGGCAGATCATTGCGGACCAGCTGTCGAACGCATCGGCACTCGGGAGGCGTTGAGTGAGAGCGAAGCCAATTACCGATCGTTGATCGAGCGTCTTCCCGATGCAGTGATCGTGCATGTGGACGGACGGATTGTCTTTGCCAATCCTGCTGCCGTGCAACTGGTCGGCGCGGTGGATGCGAATGACATCGTCGGCCGCAGCGTCTTTGATTTCGCGGTTCCGGAAACCAGGATGCTGGTGGAAGAGCGAATTCTCAACACGCGCGCGGGCAAGGTTAGCCCGCTTTTGGAATTGAACGTCAGAAAGCTCAACGGCGCGCAGTTCCGGGCGGAAGTGATGTCGATCCCGTTTACGTTCAAGTCCATGCCTGCCGTGCAGACCATTTTGCGCGACGTGACCGAGCGGCGTCACATCGAGCAGCAGCTCCAGCAGGCGCAGAAGCTTGAGGCTATCGGCACGCTGGCAGGCGGCATTGCGCATGATTTCAATAACATCCTCGGCGGCATCATGGGGTACACACAACTGGCGCGAATGGATGCGGCCGATCGAAAGGAGATCAGAGACAATCTGGACCGGGTTTTGCAGGCTGCGGATCGCGCGAAGCAATTGGTGGCGCAGATCCTTACATTCAGCCGGAAGCACGCTCTAGTACGCAGGCCATTGCGGCTGCACACCGTCGTGAACGAAACCTTACAGCTCCTGCGAGCTGCACTGCCAGCCACGATCGAATGCGTCACGTCGGTCGATTCCGAAGCTCCGCCCGTCGTGGCAGACGCCACCCAGATTCATCAGGTGCTCATGAATCTTTGCACGAATGCCGGACACGCGCTCGGAATGTCCGCGGGCGCCAGACTGGAGGTGCGCCTCGCGTGCGAATCTTTTGCGGAGGGCCGGCCAGGTCCCGACCCTCGCTTGACCAGTGGAGTCTTCGTGCGTCTCACAGTCGCAGACAACGGTCCCGGGATAAGGCCGGAACACTTGCCTCGAATCTTTGAACCCTTCTTCACCACCAAATCCCCCTGGGAAGGAACAGGGCTCGGCCTCGCCGTAGTTCATGGGATTGTTCAGGATCACGGTGGGGTTGTGCTCGTCTCAAGCACGCCCGGCGAGGGCGCCCGTTTTGATCTCTATTTTCCGGCGTCGGATCAGAACCAGGATTTGCAGGCAGATATCCCTCGCGAGTTGCCGCGCGGAAAGGGTGAATCGATCCTGCTGATCGATGACGAGTTTTCTCTCGCCGACTCGGGACGTCGGATCCTGGAGCGGCTCGGATATAGCGTCACGGTGGAACTGGACCCTGGCAGGGCAATCGCACGGTTTTGCCAGGCTCCGGAGAAGTTCGCAATGGTGATGACGGATTTAACGATGCCTGGAATGACAGGAGCGGATGTCGCGGCTGCGGTGCTGCGGTGCAAGCCAGAGGTCAAAGTGATTGTCAGCACGGGGTACAGCACCCCTGCGAGCCGCGAACTACTGGAACAGTGTGGTGTCCGGGATTTTATCATGAAGCCCGTATCTGCCGAAACCCTCGCGTCGATCGTGAGGAACGTTTTCGACCGGCGGTTGAATACTGGCCGCAAAGGAGTAAATAGCGGGTAGCCATGCATGCATCCCCGGACGAGACAGAGATTCGAATCCTCTTTGCCGATGATGACTCGGCGTTTCGCGAATCGTACGCCGAGTTGCTTCGACGCCATGGGTACCATTGCCGCTGCACGGCCGACTCGGCGGCTGCACTCGAGGTGCTCAGGAATGAACCTGTGGACCTTCTCCTCGCGGATATCCACATGCCGGGAAACGCGGACCTTGCGCTCGTCAGGGAAGCGGCTGTGGTTTGCGAAGGCGTGCCCACGATTTTGATGACCGGACGGCCCAGTGTTGAATCGGCTGCCCTGTCGGTCCGGCTACCCGTCATTGGTTATCTTGTTAAACCACCGGATTTGCGGGAATTACTGTCGTTGATTGCGGAAGCCGTTCCCCGCTACCGCCGCTTGCGCAGCATGGCTGCCGCACGAGATCATCTGGGAAAGTGGACGGAGGATCTTGCAGCATTGGAAGCCCGGTTGCGGCGCTCGGATTCAGCCACAGAGCAGGTGACGCACGATTATTTTCGGGTGACGCTGGGAAACCTCATGTTGCAGCTCGCCGATCTGACGAGATTGCTCGAAATCTGCCGGACTCGCGAGGCCGTCACGCCTGCATTTCAGGAACTTGACTTCGCAAACGCGGTCCGCCACACGATTGATGTCCTGGAAAGAACGCGCCGGCAGTTTCGCAGCAAGGAACTCGGGGATCTGCGCCGCAGGTTGGAATCCCTCGTTCCATCCCGCCAGGTTCCCCAGGATGCCACGCCAGAAGAATCCCCGTCAGTTTTTCCAAAAGCTCCTTAAGTAACGCATACCGCGCCCGATAGTTCTCCCAGCGAGCCCGCGAAATGAGTTGCGGGTTGGCTTTCCCGGACAGGACGTATGGGCCTGTAAGCGAAGGCACGTTCGAATCAAGGTCTCCACGAGGAGGCGCAGGTTCGAACGTGCCTTTTGCATTTTCGGGAGCAACTCAAAATACAAACATCATGGAAACTGCGACGATCGAACGCCGGAATCTTGCCGGCAAATACCTTACCTTCAATCTTGGCTCGGAATGCTACGGCATCCCGGTTCTGCGCATCCGCGAAATCATTCGCTTTACAACGATCACCGCTGTTCCACAGATGCCTGCGTTCGTGAAAGGAGTCATCAACCTTCGGGGAAAGATCATTCCGGTGACCGACATGCGCGTGAAGTTCGGCCTGGCTCCCGAAGACATAACCGAGCGGAGTTGCATCGTCGTTGTGCAGCTCTCAGGCGCAATCATGAACAACAGTCAGATGGGACTGATTGTAGACGCGGTCGAAGAGGTGCTCAACGTCACGCAGGCGGATGTCGAGGATACCCCCGACTTTGGCGTGCAGCAGGATATCCATTCATTGCTGGGAATGGCCAAGATCAAAGGCAAAGTAATCACGCTTCTCGACCTCGACTCCGTCCTGGCACGCACCGCCTAACCCTTTTTCTTAATCCTCAACATACCAAGGAACATTCGATGAAAAATTGGACCATTGCAAAACGCATCACCGCAGGCTTCGCAACATTGCTCGCGGTCTTTCTGGGATTTGCCGCTCTCGTGGGGTGGCAGAACCGAAACGTAACAGGCTCGGTAAATATCCTTACGACCGACAGTTTGCCGGGCGTTCGCTATACCGGCCAGCTGCTCCAGGAAACACTGGAATACCGGGTGCTCACGCTCCAGCACATCATTTCAACGAACCATGCCGAAATGGTCTCAATCGACAAGTTGGCTGACGATAAAGCCGAGCAAATCCTCGAAACGCTCGAGGCCTACCGCAAGACAGTGACGCGTTCCGAAGAGAAACCGCTGGTCGAGCGCATCGGCCCGGCATTTAGCGCGTATCGGGAAAAGGCGAAAATCCAGCGAGGGCTGAGCCTCGCTGGGAAATCAGGCGAAGCCGCTGACATGATTCCCATGGTCGGAGCAATATTCGCTGCCTGCAACAAAACGGTGATGGATTGCCGTGACATCAACATCAAGTGGGCGGCTGAAGCTACAGCAGCAGCGAACTCGTCCCTGGCGACGGCGCAAAAGGCGACGTGGATCGCAGTCATTCTCGGCCTCGCTGTAGGAATTGCCCTTTCAGTAATGATTGCGCGCAGCGTGGCACAAGTGTTGAGCCGAATTGCGAGCGCGCTGGACGAGGGATCCGATCAGGTCGCTGCAGCAGCCGGGCAGGTTTCCTCAGCCAGTCAGACACTGGCGGAGGGCGCGAGCGAGCAGGCCGCTTCGCTGGAGGAGACGAGTTCCTCACTGGAGGAGATGGCAAGCATGACCCGTCGCAATTCGGAAAATGCCGAGAAGGCAAATGCCCTTGCACGGCAGGCGCGCACCGCCGCCGACCAGGGAGCCGAAGATATGCAGTCGATGAATGCCGCCATGGAGGCCATCAAGACCTCGAGCGACGACATTGCAAAGATCATCAAGACTATTGATGAGATCGCGTTCCAGACCAATATCCTCGCGCTGAATGCCGCAGTGGAAGCAGCGCGGGCTGGCGAGGCCGGAATGGGATTTGCCGTGGTTGCCGATGAAGTCCGAAATCTCGCGCAACGCTGCGCTCAATCAGCGAAGGAAACTTCGACGAAAATCGAAGGCGCGATCACGAAATCGGCACAGGGGGTGGAAATCAGCACCAAGGTGACGCATGGGCTGCAGGAAATCGTCACAAAGGCCCGTCAGGTGGACGAACTTGTCAGCGAAGTCACCAGTGCATCGCGCGAACAAAGCCAGGGCGTTTCGCAGGTCAACACAGCCGTTGGACAGATGGACAAGGTGACCCAAAGCAACGCGGCGACGGCCGAGGAGAGCGCCAGCGCTGCCGAGGAACTGAATGCCCAGGCCCAATCCTTGAAGGAAGCAGTCGTTGAACTTCTCGGGCTCGTTGGCGGCAGAGCCAAAGTCGCGGCTTCGGGAACGAAACATCGGTCCCCCGCCCATGGCACCGCACCGCTTGTTGCCATTCACCGAAACGGGGCGCATACAAATGGACGCGGAACCGCGTCCGTCCGCAACAACCTGGCACCCGCGCTGTCGACAGATGTGAAGCGAGACATGTTGCCGCTTGAGGGCGATTTCCGGGACATGTGATCGAACACAAATCAAAACCCTCTTCCGCACGCGGGAGAGGGTTTTTTCGTTTATGAATTTGATCCCACCTGTTGAAAAGTCACGCAACAGAGGAAGGTCAGCTATTCCTCATCAAACTTGCGCTTGATGAGACTTTCGATCTCGGCCAGCGCCTTGGGGGCATCCGGACCGTCGGCGGTCACCATGAGTTTGCTGCCCGGGCCAGCGGCCAGCATCATCAGACCCATGATGCTCTTGCCGTTCACCTTCTCGCCGTCCTTCTCGACGAAGATGTCGCAGGTGAAACGGTTCGCAGTCTTTACGAACAGCGCAGCGGGGCGGGCGTGGATGCCAAGTTTATTGACAACCTGCATCTCTTTGACTTGCGCGGCGGTTTCGTCGGACAGCTTTTTGGAACTCATTTCGATTACCCGTATAATTAGCTGACGCGGAACGGTTGCGCCAACGAAAATTGAAGAGAGGAACATTAACCGCGGAGGGGCACGGATTAACACGGCTCTTTGCTACTCTGCTTGCTCCCGTTCAATGTCCTGTCGAAATTCATAGAACACTTTGCTGGGCCCGGGAGGGCACTTTCCGGAGCCAGGATTCGCGAAAATTAGCGAAATTCGCGTAAACGCCGTTTCGACTCTTTCAAACGATCCAACTGCGGTTCGTTCGAACAGCAGGGAGGGTTTCTTCCCCCGTCTCGACTTTCACGCGCCACGCCGGTACGGTTTTTCCCGATGTCACGGGATTACGTGCTGCAGCCGTTCCGGCCGGCCATTCATCTGGAAATCGATTACGCGAACGAGCTGAACGAACAGCAGTGCGCAGCTGTGACAGCGCCTCCCGGCCCCTCGCTCGTGATCGCCGGCGCGGGTTCAGGCAAGACACGAACGCTCACCTACCGCGTTGCGTATCTTCTCGAGCAGGGAATTCCGCCCGATCGCATCCTGCTCCTCACGTTCACGAACAAGGCCGCTCGGGAAATGATGCGGCGCGTCAGCGACTTGCTGGGGCAGGAATTGTCAGAGTTGTGGGGAGGAACGTTTCATTCCGTTGGCAATCGCGTGCTGCGCCTGCACGCTCCGCTGCTCGGATATCAGCGCGATTTCACAATCATGGACCGCGAGGATTCCAAGCATTTGATCACAACGTGCATCGCGGAGGCGGAGATTGATATCAAGGCAACGCGCTTTCCCAAGGCGGAAGTCCTGGGAGACATCTTTTCGATGGCGCTCAACATGCAGCAGGCCATTCCAGAACTTCTGCAGCACCAGTATGAACATTTCGAGGATCTTGCCGCCCAGGTTGAAAAGGTGCAGCAACACTATGTCGAGCGGAAGCGGACGGCGAACGCGATGGATTTTGATGACCTCCTGGCGCTCTGGCTCAAGCTGCTGCGCGAGCATGCGGATGTGAGGGAGCATTACCAGCGACGATTCCAATTTCTGCTTGTGGACGAATACCAGGACACAAACCGCCTGCAGAGCGACCTGATTGATCTCATTGCGGAGCGCAGCCGGAATGTGATGGTGGTGGGTGACGACGCGCAGAGCATTTACGCGTGGCGCGGCGCGAACTTCCAGAACATCCTGAAGTTCCCCGACCGCTACCCGGGCGCGCACATTTACAAGATCGAAACGAATTACCGCAGCACGCCTGAAATTCTCGCCGTTGCCAACGCAGCCATTCGCGGGAACATCAATCAGTTTTCGAAGGAACTCGCGGCAGCTCGGAAATCAGGATGCAAGCCCGTGCTCGTGACGTGCACTGATGCCTCGGAGCAGGCGGGCTTTGTGACGCAACGCGTCCTGGAATTGCGTGACGAAGGGACAAACCTCAACAGCATGGCCGTCCTGTATCGATCACATTTCCACGCGCTCGAATTGCAGCTGGAGCTGACGCGGCGCAACATCCCATTCAGCATCACAAGCGGCATTCGCTTCTTCGAGCAGGCTCATATCAAGGACGTCGCCGCGTATCTCAAACTGGTGTTGAATCCGCGCGACGAGCTTTCCTTCAAGCGGCTGGCTCAGTTGCTGCCGGGCATCGGAGGGAAGGGAGCGGACAAACTCTGGAAACGTTTTTCAGCGGAGTGGGACGCTGTTGCCGGCGGGGTCCAGAATGCGCAGCCAGAGGAATCGAAAGATGCCACAGGCGAACCTCCAAAACTTGCCGCAACCTTGCAGCGCTGCGCTGCGCTCGTTCCGAGGAAGGCGGAGGTCGCGTGGGCGCAATTCGCAACCACGTTCGCACAACTCGAGGCACCCGGCGTTCGAAGCAACGCTTCAAAGATGATTCAACTCGTGATTGAAGCGGGTTACGAGGATTACCTGGCGGAGAACTACACGAACCATGAGACGCGTGTTGACGATCTCGAACAGTTGTCGGTGTTTGCACGGCAGTTTCAGACTGTGAGCGACTTCCTCACTCAATTGGCGCTGCTCACCAATGTCGAGGCCGGCGACGATCGGCCCGCGTCGCGCGATGACGAGCAGATCCGGCTTTCGACGATTCACCAGGCAAAAGGCCTCGAGTTCGATGTCGTGTTTGTGATCATGCTCTGCGACGGCTTGTTCCCGTCGGGGCGATCGTTGGAAAACATCGAAGGCGAGGAGGAGGAGCGCCGCTTGTTCTACGTATCCGTCACGCGCGCCCGCAATGAACTGTACCTGAGCTATCCGCTGGTCCGCGCAATTGCTGGCGGATCGGGCGACATGATGCAGCAGGCTTCGCGATTCCTCCATGAGATCCCGCGTGAACTCCTGGATGAATGGAACCTGCGGCGGTATTGACCCGCGCCCCCGGGATTCAAGCGTCCAGGAATCCCCCCAGCGAAAACCGCGATCTTCTCACGACTTGATCTGAGTCAAAACACATGGCGCAGGTTCGTGTCACAGTGCGTGCATGAACGAAAAGCCGGTGATTGATGCAGCAATCGAAAAAGTTATCTCATTGGAGCAGGAAACACGCTTCGCTCCCAACGGAATTGTCAGCCGCACCTTGTTGCGAACTCCCTTCAGCCGGATTGTGCTGTTTGGATTCGCAGAAGGCCAGGAACTGACGGAGCACACGTCAACCCAGCATGCAGTCATCCAAATTGCCTCGGGCGAATGCGAGTTTTCGCTCGCTGGAAAAATTCACAATTTAAAAGCGGGCGACATGCTCTACATGCCGCCCGGTTTGCCGCATGCCGTACGCGCCACCCAGCAGTTTTCAATGCTGCTCACGCTGTCAAAGCCGGCGCCTGTTGAAGCCACCTCGCCGCTCGCGCTCAATTCCTTTGCAAAGGTTTCATGAGCACCACGGTCCTGGATTTGCGCGAAGAACTGCGCCGCGGCGGTGCTCCGTTTGACCGGATCATGGCCGCTGCAGGAGACCTCGGAATTGGCGGCTCGCTCGTCCTCATCGCGCCCTTTGAGCCCGCGCCATTGTATTCAGTCCTTGGCCGCCTGGGATTCACACATACCAGCGTTGCCAATGACGCGGGGGAGTGGGAGATCCGTTTCGTGCGCAACGCAGCGAACGGGGCGCAGGCCGAAACACCTGCGGCGAAAAGCGCGGTCGCTTCAGAACCGGCAACAAGCTGGGTTGAAATCGACGCGCGCGGTCTCCAGCCACCTGAGCCCCTGGTTAAAATCCTCGAAGCTGTCACCGATCTGCCGCACGCGACCGAATTGCGTGCGCGAACTGATCGGCGCCCCATGCATCTTTATCCGCAGCTGGAAGAACGGGGATTTTCTGGCGTTACCCATGAACAACCTGATGGAAGCTTCATTACCCATATCTGCCGCCGCTAGGCTGGGCACGGCGGCCAAAGCTCCCGCGCTTCCGGCAGTGGCGTCGATCACGCTGCCCCTGCGTTTCATGTTCGCGGGAATTCTGGCGTTGAGCGCGGGAACGGCGTGGCTGATCCTCCAGCCGTCCGTGCTCGCCACCTACCATTACAACCAGCATGTGATCGCGGTGACACATCTCTTCGTGCTGGGCTGGATTTGTTCGGTTGTCATGGGCGCCATGTATCAACTAGTTCCAGTCGCCCTGGAAACGCAACTCCACAGCGAACGCCTCGCGAAAGTTCAATTCGTGTTCCACGTGGTGGGCTTCGCCGGAATGGTTTGGATGCTGCGCGCCTGGAACATGAAACAGGTCGGGCATTTCGGCGCAATCCTTGCATTTGGAGTGCTGCTGTTCATCTACAACATTGCCCGGACGCTCTTGAAGGTTTCTCGCTGGAACGTTGTCGCGATCTCAATCGCGTCAGCCATTTTCTGGATCGGCCTCACCATTCTCGCGGGACTCTCGCTGGCCACAGCCAAGCTGCCGTTCGATCCTGAAGTTCAATCGCTTTCGATTTGGAGCCGCCTGCTCGAACCCGTCGCTGCAACTGTGCGGCAGTTCAATCCCCTGAGCGCGATGCACGCGCATGCGCACCTCGGCGCGATCGGATTCTTCGTGATGCTGATCGTGGGTGTGTCTTACAAGCTGATCCCGATGTTCACGTTGAGCGAAGTGCAGAACACGCGGCGCGCGTTGACCTCTGTGATTCTTCTGAATGCGGGCCTGCTTGGAAGCTTTGTGTCCGTCCTCACATCCAGCCCCGCAAAATTCGGGTTCGCACTGCTGATTGTGTCGGCCCTGGCGCTTTACGGAGTCGAACTGAGTGCGATTTTACGCGCGCGGAAACGCGGTCCGATCGATTGGGGAGTTCGTTACTTTGTCACGGCAGTGGTTCTCCTTGCGCCGCTGTCGATCGTCGGAGTTGTTCTTGCGTGGCCGAAGTTGCCGCTCAACGCATTGACGGGCCAATTGGAAAACGTTTATGGCTTCCTGGGGTTAATCGGAGTGGTGACGTTTGCGATCGCCGGCATGCTCTACAAAATTGTTCCCTTCCTCGTCTGGTTCGGCACCTACAGCCGTCACATTGGAAAGGCAAAGGTTCCTGCGCTGGGTGATCTCTATTCAACCCGGCTGCAGGCCGCCGGCTACGGTCTATTTCTTTCCGGCGTGTTGCTCACGTGCGTTGCAACGTTGCTCGAGCATGCATCGTGCGTTCGGCTTGGATCCGCTTTGATTGGAGGCGCGGTCCTCACACTGATCCTCAATTTCCTCGCCATGCTGCGGCACTTCCTGAGACCGCAACTCACGCCGCTCCGCATCACCACTGTCGTAAAACCCTCATGAACACCATTGAAGTCAACGCCGACGTGATCCTCGAGAATCTCCGACAGGTCATCGATCCTGAGATCAACTGCAACATCGTGGATCTCGGCCTGGTCTATAGCGTCGCGATGAGCGATGGCGTCGTCACGGTGGTGATGACGCTGACGACACCCGGATGCCCAATGCACGAAACGATTTGTTGGGGCGTGAAAAACGTCCTGATGAGCCTGCCAGGCGTGCTCGATGTGGAGGTCGAACTCGTATGGGATCCGCCATGGCATCCATCGATGATGACTCCCGCCGGCCGCCAGGCGACTGGCGCTTCTAATTTTTAACTCACACTAAAAAATCATGAAAAACACTACATCAATTGCTCCAGCACTTGGCGCCGATCGCGTGCTCGACGTTCGGGCAATCCCGTGTTCGATCAAGCATGGCCTGATCCTGCAGACCTTTCGCGACCTGGCTGTCGGCGAATATTTCATCCTGGTGAACGGCCATGACCCTGTGCCGCTTTACTATCAGTTCTCAGCCGAATGGCCGGGAACGTTCAAGTGGCAGCATCTCCTCAAACTGGCCGAAGAGGTTCACGTGAAAATCACGAAGACAGCCGCACTGGCCGGCGTCGGCGAGAATCTCAAATCGTGCCCGTCCGCAACCCCCTGAGCCTGATCCGCAGCAATCCGCGCGTCCCTAGACTGACGCAAACGCGCGACGTTGCTGGACGGCTTTCGCAATGGCGAGCGCAGCGGCTTTGCCAGTCTCTGCGCCGCCATTCATGAATCCCTGGTAATCGTAGCTGCAGTGTTCGCCCGCAAAGAACAGGTTGCCAACGGCGCGCCCCTCTGAGTTGCCAAGGGTTGTCCATTGGCCGGGACGATAACACGCATAGCTGGCCCGGGTGAATGGATGCGTAGGCCAATGGAAACGCTCAACGCGTCCGTTGAACTGGGCGGCGACGCCAGGGAACACTTTGTCGAGCGATGGTAGCATTCGCTTTGCCTGGTCGACCGCAGTGCCGCGCCCCAATTCATCCGTCGCCTTGCCGCCTGAATAGCAACTGAGGCTTCCCACAGTTCCCGGCTGCCTGCGCGAACTGTCCCACGCGAGTTGGAATGGTTCGTCTGAAAAGACATTTCCCGATTCCCCGCGCGTGCGCCATACGCGAGAGTTCGTGCCCATCATCAACTTCGCGTTCATGCCATAACCCAATTCATGAATGGCGCGACGCTTCCATTCAGGAAGTTCCACCTTCAATTCCACCTGCCGCAGCATCGTAAACGGCAGTGTCAGCAGGACGATGTCGGCATCGACCTCGCGTGTTGTGCCATCCTGGTCGAAGACGAGGCGATAGCCGCCGCCGCGCGATTCCACTGCGACCAGCCGCTGTTCCAGCTGAATGCGGTCCTGCACCCGGCGCGCGAGTTCATCCACAATCCTCTGGTTCCCGCCGATGACCTTGAACCGTTCATCGCTGTCGCCAAATAGTTCCACACGCCCGGCTGAAAGGTCGGTTGAAATCATGAAGATCATGTTCAACGCAGATTGCTCGTTCGCCTCCAGTCCGTATTCGGTGACAAACGCGACGTCCAACAACTGCCGCAACCATCCGCGTGCGCCAATGCGGTCGAAATAATCGGCGAGGGACGTGCGATCCAATTCGCGCGCGCCGCCTTCATGCTCGAAGTCCACAACATCCTCCATACGGTCGAAATCCTCCGCAATGAGCGTTGCAACTGGGCGGAAAGCCTCAACGACCTGCGCCGCGGTGTAGTGTGTGTTGCCGAAATAAAATGCCTCGGCATTCAGCGATTCTTCGCCGCGTCCCTGGACATCGAGCCATTTGAGGTCGAATTCCCGCGCAAGCGCGAACATCTCGGCGTGGTTGGAATCCACAAACTCGCCGCCGAGTTCAGTTGTGATCCCGGGATTCAGCAATCCTGTCGCGCTGTACATCCGTCCGCCCGTGCGGCGGCTCGCTTCGTAGATATCCGCGGCGAGGCCGCGTTTTCGGAGTTTGTAGGCAGCGTTCAACCCGGCAATGCCGCCGCCAACGATGGCGATCCTTGGTGTGTTGTGCCGCGGGTTTGGAGTGGAACAGCCGGTCAACCATGATCCCGATCCGACGGCTGCCGCAGCGAGAGCGCTTGTCTTAAGAAAATTGCGGCGGCTGACTGCGGGGCGAATTGGCATTTCGATCAGTTCCGACGCTGCGGGACTATTCCGCCGGTTGGCGAGTCGTGCGACACCAAAGAGCTGTTGAAGCGAACGGAAGAGAGGAGTGCGTGCGTTGTTGTTGCGGGTCATGCGGTTCGATCTAGCAACAAACCTCGAAGGCGAAAAGCCGAAACGCGGAAGTGGTGTGAACGCTGCGGTTCGGATCGCGTGCCTTCAAGGCAGGCGTTCCTTGCGGCAGGCTCGCGGCGTCAGGCTTTTTCCTCTTTCGCCACATTCACAACTGGCTCATCTTACGCCCGTGCCAAATTTGATCGCCATCGTCGGACGTCCGAACGTCGGGAAGTCTGCGCTGTTTAACCGGATCGCAGGACGCCGCATCGCCATCGTTCACGACCAGCCCGGCGTTACCCGCGACCGCGTCAGCGCAGAAGTCGAATGGGCAGGCACCCCGTTCACGCTCATCGATACTGGCGGCATCGGGCTGCTCCGACGCGAAAAATCGACCGACGTCATCACGCGCGCCGCCCTCGACCAGGTGAATCTCGCGATCGAAGCCGCGAACGTCATCCTGCTCGTGGTCAATGTTCAGGAAGGCATTGTGCCGCTCGATCGCGAGGTCGCCCAGCACCTGCGCCGCAGCAACAAGCCCGTGCTCGTCATGGTCAACAAGGTCGATGAGTTCCGTGCGGAAGCCAATGCGGATGAATTTTCCGCGCTCGGCTTTGACAAGATCTTTCCGGTCAGCGCCATTCATGGAATGGGAATTGACGCTGTAATGACTGAAGCGCTGGGACTCCTGCATCCCCCCGAAGCCGTCGCGCCTGCTGTTGAAGCTGTCGAAGGCGAGGAAATTCCTGTCAGCCCCGACGAAGCCCGCATCCGCACTGAACCGCTCAAGCTCGCGATCGTTGGCCGTCCCAACGTCGGAAAGTCGTCCATCATCAACGCGCTCACACAGTCCGAACGCGTCATCGTCAGCCCGATTCCAGGCACGACCCGTGATGCCGTTGATGTTCCGCTGGAAATCGAAACCGAAGGCAAGCGTCAGAAATATATCCTCATCGATACCGCAGGCATTCGCAAAACCCGCAGCATCAACGATTCGATCGAGTTCTTCAGCGTCAAGCGATCCGAAGATTCCATCGCGCGCTGCGATATTGCCATTCTTGTGCTCGATGCGGAGAGCGGAATCCTGGAGCAGGACAAGAAGGTGGCCGACCGCATCGTTGAGGAACGCAAGGCGTGCATTGTCGTGGTCAACAAATGGGATCTCGTCGAGGAACCCGTCCGCAAGGCGCGTGAGGAGGAGATTGAGCGGCGCCGCCGGAAGGATCATCACGCGCGGGAATTGATGACGACGCTCTCTGACTTCGGCGAGTGGGTTCAGGAGAAATTGTTTTTCCTGGATTACGCGCCTGTGATTTTTACGTCCGCCAAGTCAGGTTTCCAATTGGAGCGGCTGCTGGAAGCTGTGCGGTATGTCGCGGCCCAGTTGCAGCAAAAGATCCCGACGGCCATTTTGAATCGCACGCTGCAGGCCGCGGTTGAGCGCCGGCAGCCGGTGAGCTCCGCGGGGCATCGTTTGAAATTCTTCTATGCCACCCAGGTCCGCCAGGCCCCACCAACGTTCCTGTTGTTTGTGAACCGGGACGAACTTTTTTCCGACCAATATAAGAAGTATCTGGCAGACCAAGTGCGCGTGGCGTTCGGGTACGAAGGCTGTCCGCTCATCTTGGTTCCCAAAGCGCGGCCGCGAACCATCGAGCCTGTTCGGAAGTTCAAGAAGGCCAGCCGCAGCTCTTCCGAGGAGCGCGGCACCCGGGCAGCACGTCCCGATCGTGGCAGGGGCCGCCGCCAGCCAGGGCGCCGCCGCGGGCGCTGACTGCCGCATTTGTGCAGGAAAGGGGAGGGTGATAAGGTCCTTTGGCGTTATTGCTTTTAAAACTTATTCACCACTGAGAATAACCTGTGGAAAACCTCAATTTTTCAGCTCAAATTTTAACGATTTTTTGAGCGAACAAGCCTTGAACAATTTTTTTGAGAATTTGCTTGGCGGCACCACGTGTAGTGATAGAGTTGCGGCGCTCCCCAACTAATTGGGGTGTCTCCGGCCTCGGAAGAGAACCCCGGAGGAACGAATTTGCCAAAAATCTGCTTGAAAACCGCAGTTCTTTCTTTGAGCGCCTCGAAGACAAGAACAGGAAAGGAAAATCGAACCATGATCGACGCTCGCGAGGAAGTCTTGCCGTCTGCCGCCCGGCAGCATCGCCGTCGTCCAGCCAAGGTCGCTGGCACGCGCAATCCCAAGTCCGCGAACGGCTCTGGCCGGCGCATGTTGAAGGTGGCGCGGACTTTCAGTGACGCCAAAGTAAAGCCGTTCGATCAACTCGAGTGGGAAAAGCGCATCGCCGAAATTACGGACGACGCGGGCAAGGTCATTTTCAAGCAGGAAGGCGTCGAGGTCCCGAAGTCATGGTCCGTGCTCGCGACGAAGGTCGTCGTCTCCAAATATTTCTACGGCGAACAGAACACGCCGGAGCGGGAAACGTCGGTTCGCCAGCTCATCCATCGCATCTGTCGCACGATCGCCGATTGGGGTATCAAGGACGGCTATTTCAGCAAGGCGGATGGCGAAGTGTTTTATGACGAACTGACATGGCTCTGCGTCAACCAATATGGCGCATTCAATTCTCCCGTTTGGTTCAACGTCGGCCTGTTCCATCAATACGGCGTCGGCAAGAATTCGGGCAAGGGCAACTGGGTCTACAATCGCAAGACAGGCGAGGCGGAACGCGCCTTCACCCAATACGAATATCCGCAGACCAGCGCGTGCTTCATCCAATCGGTCGACGACAACATGGAATCGATCATGCGCCTGGCCTATAGCGAGGCGATGCTTTTCAAGTTCGGTTCGGGCACGGGCACTGACCTTTCCCCGATTCGTTCGAGCAAGGAGAAGCTGAGCGGCGGCGGACGGCCGAGCGGTCCCATGTCGTTCCTGAAAGTGTACGACCAGGTCGCGAATGTCGTGAAGTCCGGCGGCAAGACCCGCCGCGCTGCAAAGATGAACACGCTGCGCGACTGGCATGGTGACATCGAGGAATTCATCGACGCCAAGCAGAGGGAAGAGAAGAAGGCATGGGCGTTGATCGAGCAGGGTTACGACGGCTCGTACAATGGCGATGCTTATGGCAGCGTGATGTACCAGAACGAGAATCTCTCCGTTCGCGCCAGCGATGAATTCATGCAGTCGGCATTGGAAGGCCGTGAGTGGTGGACCCGTTCCGTTTGCAGCGGCAAACCGCTCCAGAAGAAGGACGCCAACACGCTGCTCAACAAGATCGCTGAAGGCACCTGGGTTTGCGGAGATCCCGGAATGCAGTATGACGGCCCGATTCAGAAATGGCATACGTGCAAGGGCACGGAGCCAATTCATTCAACGAATCCCTGCTCTGAATACGTTTTCATCAACAACACCGCCTGCAACCTGGCGTCGTTGAACCTGATGAAGTTCAAGCGTGAGGATGGAAAATTTGACGTCGATCGCTACAAGGCGGCGGTTCGTATTTATATCACTGCGCAGGAAATCCTCGTCGACAACGCAAGCTATCCCACCAAGGACATTGCGGAGAATTCCCATATCTTCCGCACGCTGGGCCTCGGTTACGCCAATTTGGGATCGCTCATCATGAGCTACGGTTTGCCCTACGATTCCAACGAAGGCCGCGCCCTTGCAGGGGCCTTGACTGCGATCATGACGGGCCATGCCTACGAGCAGAGTGCCGAGATTGCGAGCGCCATTGGAGCCTTTCCGGGTTATCGCGATGCGCGTTGCGCCCACATTTCCAAGCCGCTCGCGAAGGATAATGTCGAATCCATGCTCAATGTCATCAAGCTGCACCGCGATGCCGTCGAAGAGATTCACCCGAGCGAGGACTTTGGTTACTTGAAGGATGAAGCGCGGCGTTGCTGGGACGGTGCTCTTGATCGCGGGCAGAAGGCCGGTTACCGCAACGCGCAGGTGACGGTGCTCGCGCCGACGGGAACGATCGCGTTCCTGATGGATTGCGACACGACCGGTGTTGAGCCTGACATTGCTCTCGTGAAATATAAGCTGCTGGCAGGCGGCGGGATGTTGAAAATTGTGAACCGCACCGTCGACCAGGCATTGCACCGCCTTGGCTACAACAAGACGGAAATCCAGGCGATCATTGCGCACGTGGAGAAGTTCGACACGATCGAAGATGTCGAGGACAACGGCGCGACTGTGCGCAGCGGGCTCAAGCCCGAGCATCTCGCGGTGTTCGATTGCGCGTTCAAGGCGTATCGTGGCAAGCGCAGCATCAATTACATGGCCCACCTGAAAATGATGGGCGCGGCGCAGCCGTTCATCAGCGGCGCGATTTCCAAGACCGTGAACATGCCGACCGAATGCACGGCCGCCGACGTTCGCGATGCTTACATTCAAGCCTGGAAGATGGGATTGAAGTGCGTGGCGATCTATCGCGACGGCTCCAAGCGTTCGCAACCGCTTAACACCCGCAAAACCAACGAAGGTGGCGAAAAGGTTTCCACCGGCTCTGTTGAGACGGCATCGCTCGAAGGCCGGATCAAGGAACTCGATCTCGAAGTGGCGAAGTATCGCGAGGCTTCCGGCAAGCCGTTGCGCCGCCGCCTCGCCGAAACACGGCCAGCCATCACCCACAAATTCGACATCGCGGGCCACGAGGGTTACCTCACGGTTGGATTGTTCGAGGATGGAAATCCCGGCGAACTCTTCATCACGATGGCGAAGGAAGGTTCGACGATCGGCGGCTTGATGGACGGCATCGGCACCTTGACCAGCATGGCGCTTCAATACGGCGTTCCGCTGGACGCCTTGGTCAAGAAATTCGCGCATCAACGCTTCGAGCCTTCCGGCTTCACCAAGAACCCGGAAATCCGCAATGCATCATCGATTACGGATTACGTGTTCCGCTGGATGGCGCTGCAGTTCATTCCTGGATATCGCGAAACGAATTCCGCCGTGCGCCAGCAGCCTGAGCTGGCAATGCCTGGATTACTTGAAGAGCTGAAAAAAAAAGTGAATCGCCCGGTGCCTGACCTTGCGATCGCTGAGGACTCAGAAGTTCTGAACGTCAAGACGAGCAGCGGCAACGGCCAAAAGGATCGTGTGGTACGATCGCTGAGCGATTCCGTCGCGCACTTCCAGCAGGATGCGCCGACCTGTCCGAACTGTGGCCACGTCGCCGTCCGCAACGGCGCCTGCTACAAGTGCCTGAACTGCGGCGAAAGCCTGGGCTGCAGTTAGTCCCCCGGCGAGGCGCAACAACATTCGAAATCGGAGGGCCTCAAACCCTCCGATTTTTTTTGGGCCAACGGAGAGTGGCCGTCCCGGCCACAGGAACACTCGAAAATCCGTGTTTAAAAAGATTTGCCCTCTCCTTTTTCTCCGCGATCTCTGCGCCCTACTGTCAAAAGTCCAGTTGCTGACGAATCAGTAGAAGAATCGGAAAACCACGAAACACACACGGCGGCAGAGCCGCAACCAAAACGCGAAAGGGAAAAAACGGGTTTACGCGAATTACGCGAATTTTCGCGAATTCAAGAGAAGTTTAACCACGGATGCGAATCACACGAAATCCGAGAACGGCCGAACGGGTTGACGCGAATTCCGGTAATTCTCGGGAACTTTCTGCTTATTTCGCCTGGTTCGGGTGATTCGTGGTTGTACGCTTCTCCTGCTGATCCGTATTCGTCAGTATCATTGGCACACTGCGGGAAGCACCTCACGCTTGGCACGTTGCCGCGCCGGCACATATATTCCCCGGGTGATTGATACGGAACAGAAGCTCGCGGATTTCCTCAAGGTGCTGGAAAGCGCGACGTGGATTGCTGTCGATACCGAGGCTGACAGCCTGCACGCCTACCCCGAAAAGGTGTGCCTTATTCAAATCAGCACGGCTGACGGCGACTTCCTGGTGGATCCGCTGGCTGACATGCGCCTGGATCCGCTCCTCGAGGCGTTGAACGGACACGAACTGATCATGCATGGCGCGGATTACGATCTGCGACTTCTGCTGAAGCACCACGAATTTGTTCCAACCGCCATTTTCGATACCATGCTCGCGGCGCGGCTCCTCGGGGAACGGCAGTTCGGCTATAGCAGCCTGGTTGAACGATACCTGCAGGTGAAGCTCGAGAAGGGGCCGCAAAAGGCAAATTGGGCAATACGGCCACTAACCGAGCGAATGGAGAAATATGCGAGGAACGACACCCACTATCTCCGCAGCCTGGAAGACAAATTGCGGGCGGAACTCGAGGCGAAAGGCCGTCTGGGATGGCATCAGGAATCCTGCGTGCGGCTGATCCAGGAATGCACCACGCCCCGGCCGGTGGACGAGGAATCGATCTGGCGCATCAAGGGAAGTCATGCGCTGGACCGTCCCGCGCTCGCCGTGTTGCGGGAGCTTTGGAAGTGGCGCGAGGAGGAGGCGACTCTCGCAAACCGGCCGCCGTTCTTCGTGCTGAGCCACGAGACCATGGTCGCGCTCGCAAACGCCGGCGGACTGAAGCATTCGGTTCACACATTGTTGCCCCGGAACATTTCGGACCGCCGCCGCTCGGGAATCCTCCAAGCGATCTCGCGGGGCAGGGCCGTCACTTCTGAAAAGCTGCCGCGGCTCCTCGTTCATCGGAGCCATCGGCCAACCGAGGCCGAACGCCGGCGTTTTCTGGAATTGCAAACGCGGCGGGATCAGCGCGCCACCGAGCTCGGAATCGATCCCACACTGATCGCCAGCCGCGCTACCCTTAGTGATCTGGCACGTGACGAAAAGGCGCACGCGGCCGATTTGATGGGCTGGCAACGCGCATTGATGGGAATGAATTAACGACCGCGGGAGGTCAAAAAAAAATTTCTACGGACCCCGATGGCTGCTTACGGGTGCAAGCTTTCCGAAATGGGGCCAATACCCCATGTGAGCGTTTAAAACACCTCCCTAGGTTCTGCCTGTTCCTGGATTCGCTAGAACGCGACAGTTCTCGTTTTTGAGTCTGCCGCAGTGTTGTCCAGTACATGTGTTGATATGAAGACGAAACCACTTTCGAGAACGACTACCACGGCCAGGCCGACGCCTGCGTCGCTCCCACGGGTATCCACGCCTAAAACCCCGAAGCTCAAGACCACTGCTAGTGGCAAAGCGAACGCACGCAACGGCGGCGAACCTGGGCAGGTGAACTCGGTGGAACTGCTTTCCGCGCTGGTCGCCATCAAGAATGGGGACTTTACCGTTCGATTGCCCCTCTCGTGGACCGGGGTCGGTGGCAAAGTCGCCGATTGCTTCAACGAAGTGGCGGAATTGATGTCACATTCGACGAGCGAATTGAGCCGGGTCAGCCGCGTCGTGGGCAAGGAAGGCAAGATCCAGGAACGTCTTTCGCTCGGATTGGTCACGGGCGCCTGGGCTGAACGCGTGCACTCCGTCAATACGCTCATTGATTGCCTCGCGCATCCCGTCAGCGAAACCGCCCGCGTCATCGGCGCTGTGGCCAAAGGCGATCTCTCGCAAACGATGGCGCTGGAAATCGATGGACACCGCCTCGAGGGCGAATTTCTTCGAACCGCAAAAACGGTCAACACGATGGTCAACCAGCTCGGCGCGTTCGCATCTGAGGTAAACCGCGTGGCGCGCGAAGTGGGAACCGAAGGAAAACTTGGCGGCCAGGCGAAGGTCAAGGGCGTCGCAGGCACGTGGAAGGACCTTACCGATAACGTGAACCTGATGGCTTCGAACCTGACGTCTCAGGTGCGTAACATCGCGACAGTCACCACGGCGGTGGCGAATGGCGACCTTACCAAGAAGATCACGGTGGACGTCCGCGGCGAATTTCTCGAACTGAAGGACACGATCAACACGATGGTGGACCAATTGCGCTCATTTGCATCGGAAGTGACCCGCGTGGCGCGCGAAGTGGGAACGGAAGGAAAGCTGGGCGGCCAGGCGAAGGTTGAGGGTGTCTCGGGAACGTGGAAGGACCTTACCGATTCGGTGAATTCGATGGCAGGCAATCTGACGGCGCAGGTGCGCAATATTGCCGCGGTGACCACGGCGGTTGCCAATGGCGACCTTTCAAAGAAGATCACGGTCGATGTCAAAGGCGAAATCCTCGAGTTGAAGAACACCATCAACACGATGGTGGATCAGCTCTCCTCGTTTGCTGCGGAAGTCACACGCGTGGCGCGCGAAGTCGGAACTGAAGGCAAGCTCGGCGGCCAGGCGCAGGTGCGCGGCGTGGCGGGCACATGGAAAGATCTCACGGATTCAGTCAATTCAATGGCGGGCAACCTGACTGCCCAGGTGCGTAACATCGCTGAGGTCACGACGGCGGTTGCCAATGGCGACCTTTCAAAGAAGATCACCGTCGACGTCAAAGGCGAAATCCTGCAGCTCAAAGACACCATCAATACAATGGTGGACCAGCTTCGTTCCTTTGCGGCGGAAGTGACGCGTGTCGCGCGCGAAGTGGGAACGGAAGGCAAGCTTGGCGGCCAGGCGGAGGTGAAAGGCGTGTCGGGAACGTGGAAGGATCTCACGGATTCCGTCAATCTGATGGCCGCAAATCTCACTGCGCAGGTGCGTAATATTGCTGCCGTAACCACCGCTGTCGCCAATGGCGATCTCTCGAAGAAAATTACTGTCGACGTCAAAGGTGAGATCCTGGAGCTGAAGAACACCATCAACACGATGGTCGATCAGTTGCGTTCGTTTGCTGCGGAAGTGACGCGTGTCGCGCGCGAAGTCGGAACGGAAGGCAAACTCGGCGGACAGGCGGATGTGAAAGGCGTGGCGGGGACGTGGAAGGATCTCACGGATTCCGTCAATTCCATGGCATCGAACCTCACGGCGCAGGTTCGCAATATTGCAACGGTGACAACTGCTGTGGCGAACGGCGATCTCTCGAAGAAGATCACGGTCGACGTCAAAGGCGAAATCCTCGAGCTGAAAAACACGATCAACACAATGGTCGATCAGCTTTCATCGTTCGCCGCGGAGGTGACGCGCGTGGCTCGTGAAGTGGGAACGGAAGGCAAACTGGGCGGACAGGCGGATGTTAAAGGGGTGGCAGGAACGTGGAAGGACCTCACGGATTCCGTCAATTCCATGGCGGGCAACCTGACTGCACAGGTGCGTAATATCGCTGAAGTGACGACCGCCGTGGCCAATGGAGATCTGTCCAAGAAGATCACCGTCGACGTCAAAGGTGAAATTCTTGAATTGAAGAACACCATCAACACGATGGTGGATCAGTTGCGTTCGTTTGCGGCGGAAGTGACGCGCGTGGCGCGTGAAGTGGGAACGGAAGGCAAGCTGGGCGGCCAGGCAGACGTGAAGGGCGTGGCAGGAACGTGGAAGGATCTCACGGATTCCGTGAATTCCATGGCGTCGAACCTGACTGCGCAGGTCCGCAACATTGCGGCGGTTACGACTGCGGTTGCAAACGGCGACCTGACCAAGAAAATCACAGTCGACGTCAAAGGCGAAATTCTCGAGCTGAAGAACACGATCAACACGATGGTGGATCAGCTATCGTCATTCGCCGCCGAAGTCACGCGTGTGGCTCGCGAAGTGGGAACGGAAGGCAAACTGGGCGGACAGGCTGAAGTCAAAGGTGTCGCGGGCACCTGGAAGGATCTTACGGATTCCGTGAATTCCATGGCAGGCAATCTGACTGCGCAGGTCCGCAACATCGCCGCTGTGACCACGGCGGTTGCGAACGGCGATCTTTCCAAGAAAATCACGGTGGATGTCAAAGGTGAGATTCTGGAGCTCAAGGACACGATCAACACGATGGTTGATCAGTTGCGTTCGTTCGCATCGGAGGTGACGCGTGTCGCACGTGAAGTGGGCTCGGAAGGCAAGCTGGGCGGGCAGGCGGACGTGCGAGGCCTTGCGGGTGTATGGAAGGATCTGACCGACAATGTGAACTTCATGGCGTCGAACCTCACGACGCAGGTCCGCAACATCGCAGCCGTGACCACGGCCGTGGCCAATGGCGATCTCACAAAGAAAATCACCGTCGATGTCAAAGGCGAAATCCTTGAGTTGAAGAACACGGTGAACACGATGGTGGACCAGCTGTCATCGTTCGCCGACGAAGTGACGCGTGTCGCCCGCGAAGTGGGAACGGAAGGCAAACTGGGCGGGCAGGCGCAGGTAAAGGGCGTGTCGGGCACATGGAAGGATCTCACAGACAATGTGAATTTCATGGCATCAAACCTGACGAATCAGGTGCGAGGCATTGCGAAGGTTGTGACGGCGGTCGCGAATGGCGATCTCAAGCGCAAACTGCTGGTTGAGGCGAAGGGCGAAATTGCCGAGCTGGCTGATACCATCAACAGCATGATTGACACGCTCGCGACGTTTGCAGACCAGGTCACGACGGTCGCGCGCGAAGTCGGTGTTGAGGGCAAGCTGGGGGGCCAGGCGAGCGTGCCGGGCGCGGCGGGCACGTGGAAGGATCTGACCGAAAACGTGAATCAACTCGCGGCCAATCTGAGCACACAGGTGCGCGCGATTGCGGACGTTGCAACTGCGGTGACCAAAGGCGACCTGACTCGCTTCATTCAGGTGGATGCCCGCGGCGAAGTGGCCGCGCTGAAGGACAACATCAACGAGATGATCCGCAACCTGAAGGACACAACCATCAAGAACAACGAGCAGGACTGGCTCAAGACCAACCTGACGAAGTTCACGCGGATGTTGCAGGGTCAGAAGGACATGCTCACGGTCGGCAAGCTGATCCTTTCCGAGCTCGCGCCCGTGGTCTCGGCCCAGCACGGCGTGTTCTATGTGATGGAGACGCCCAAGGACGAAGGCGCCGAAACGCCGGAACACAACGAACCGTATTTGAAGCTGCTGGCGAGTTACGCTTTCAGGAATCGCAAGAACATGGGAAATCGCTTCATGCTCGGCGAAGGGCTTGTCGGCCAGGCCGCGCTGGAACGCGAACGCATCCTGATCACCAGCGCTCCCGACGATTACGTGGAGATCACGTCGGGCCTTGGCCAGGCGCCGCCGACCAACATCATCGTGCTGCCTGTCCTGTTTGAAGGGCAGGTCAAGGCGGTAATGGAACTTTCCTCCTTTGAAAAGTTCAGTGCCATTCACCAGGCCTTCCTGGATCAATTGGTCGAATCGATCGGCATCGTGTTGAACACGATCGAGGCCAACACGCGAACCGAGGATCTGCTGAAGCAGTCACAATCTCTCGCGAAGGAACTGCAAAGCCGGCAGGAGGAATTGCAGAACACGAACGAGGAGCTGCAGGACAAGGCCAAGTTGCTGGCCGAGCAGAACGCGGAAGTCGAACGCAAGAATCGCGAAGTCGAGCAGGCGCGCCAGGCACTCGAAGAAAAGGCGGAGCAGCTCGCGCTTACGTCCAAATACAAATCCGAGTTTCTTGCGAACATGTCGCACGAATTGCGCACGCCGCTTAACAGCCTGCTCATTCTTGCCGACCAGCTGGCGCAAAACATCGAGGGCAACCTCACGGCCAAGCAGGTGGAATTCGCCAGAACGATCCATGCCTCAGGCAACGACCTGCTCAGCCTCATCAATGACATTCTCGACCTGTCGAAGATCGAATCGGGCACGGTCACCGTGGACATCGCCGCGCTGCGCTTCTCCGACCTCCGCGATTATGTGGACCGCACATTCCGTCATGTCGCCGAAGCCAAGGGAGTGGACTTCGAAATCGAAGTGGATTCGGAGCTGCCGGCGAGCATGTTCACCGACACCCAGCGGCTGGAGCAGGTGATTCGCAATCTCCTTTCAAACGCATTCAAGTTCACCGAGAAAGGGCAGGTGCTGATGAAGGTTGCTGCCGTTACCGAAGGCTGGAATCCGGAGAACGAGGTGTTGTACCATGCGCGCTCCGTCATAGCGTTCTCGGTGACAGACACCGGCATTGGGATTGCGCCGGAGAAGCAGCAGATCATCTTTGAAGCCTTCCAGCAGGCGGATGGCAGCACGAGCCGCAAGTACGGCGGGACGGGGCTGGGCCTGGCGATCAGCCGCGAAATTGCGCGTCTGCTGGGCGGGGAGATCCGGCTGGCGAGCGCTCTCGGCCAGGGAAGCACCTTTACGCTCTACCTGCCGCAGACCCACGTGCCAATGCGCTCGGTGCGCAAGGAAAGCACGCTGCAGCAGACCGAGGATGGCCGCCTGATCACCACGCCGCTGCTTTCGCAGGACGTTTCCGATGGCCAGGATTCCGGGCCGTTCGACACATCAGTGGAGGATGATCGCGGGAAAATCTTACCAACCGACAAGGTGCTGTTGATCGTGGAAGATGATCCCAACTACGCGCGGATCCTTCTCGAAATGGCACATGACAAAGGCTTCAAAGGCATCATTGCCCATTCTGGCGCCACAGCGTTGGCGATGGCCCGGGAGTTCAAGCCAGCTGCAGTCACGCTCGACATCCGGCTGCCTGATGTGAACGGTTGGAAGGTGCTCGACCGTTTGAAGATCGACCTCGCCACTCGGCATATACCGATTCACGTGATTGCCGTGGACCTCGACGAAACCTCGAGCCGCCTGGCAGGTGCGTTCGGGTTCCTGACGAAATCGGAATCGAAGGATTCGCTGGAGAAGGCATTCGACGAATTGAAGGAATTCACGGATCGCCCGGTCAAGAATCTCCTGGTCGTTGAAGACGACGAGATTCAGAGCATGCATCTTCGCGAACTGGTCGGGAATGGCGACGTGAAGACAACGATTGTCGGGTCCGGCCGCGAGGCGCTTGATGCCATCCACACGGACAAGTTCGATTGCGTGGTCATGGACCTGGGATTGCCCGACATGTCGGGAGCGGAGTTGCTGGAACAAATTCGCAAGGAAAGCAGCACCGCTGCAATTCCCGTGATCGTTCATACGGCGCGCGAGTTGCCCCGCGACGAATCCGATCACTTGAAGGAACTGGCAGAGTCGATCGTGGTCAAGGACGCGCGTTCTCCCGAGCGGTTGCTCGATGAAACCGCAATGTGGCTGCATCGCGACGTATCCAAGCTTCCAGAGAAGCAGCGCCGAATGCTGGAGTCACTGCATCAGCGGGTCCTCGAAGGCAAGAAGGTCCTGGTCGTGGACGACGACATCCGGAATATCTTCGCGATGACCAGCGTGCTGGAACGGTTCAAGATGGACGTGGTTTCTGCGGAGAACGGCAGGGACGCCATCGACCTGCTGAATGAGCATCGCAATTTTGACGTGGTTCTCATGGATATCATGCTGCCGACGATGGACGGCTATACAACGATCCGTTCCATCCGCGAGCTGCCGGAATTCAAGGAGCTGCCGATCATTGCAGTGACAGCAAAGGCGATGAAGGGGGACCGCGAGAAATGCATTGCCGCCGGGGCTTCGGATTACCTGTGCAAGCCCGTTGATTCGGAACAACTCCGATCGACGCTGCACCTTTGGTTGCATCGCTGACGCCATGAACACAACGCTCAACGAGGCCGCATCCATTCAGTCCACAAACGGTAATGCCATCGAGGCAGCCGTCAGCCCGGCGAACATCCTGCTGGTGGACGATCGGGCTGATAAAATGCTGGCGGTGGAGGCGATCCTGGCGCCGCTGGGACAGAACCTCGTGAAGGCGCGTTCCGGGAAGGAGGCGTTGCGGCACCTGTTGCGCCAGGATTTCGCGGTGATCCTGCTGGACGTGGCAATGCCTGGGATGGACGGTTTTGAGACCGCGTCATTGATCCGGAAGCGGCCGCGCTCGGAGCACACCCCGATCATCTTTGTCACGTCGATCAGCAATTCGGAGAACAACATCGTCCAGGGATATTCACTCGGCGCGGTGGATTACATCATCACGCCTATCACTCCTGAAGTCCTGCGCTCCAAGGTTTCGGTGTTCGTGGAGTTGCATCGCAAAACGGAATTGATTCGCAAGCAGTCGGAGCAATTGCGCTGCGTCGAACAGGCCCGTCATGAACGGGCCCTTGCCGAAGCGACGGATCGCCTGGAGGCGGAGACGAAGCGGAATCGTTTCTTCACGCTCGCGATCGATCTGCTGGGCATCGCAGATTTCAACGGCTACTTTCTGCAGATCAATCCCTCGTGGGAGAAGGTGCTCGGCTACTCTGAGGAGGAGTTGAAGTCGAAGTCAGGCCTGGAGTTTGCGCATCCTGATGATCGCGAGGCGATGGCTTTTCATTTCGAGAAGCTCAAGCGCGATAATTCACCGATTTATTTTGAAGGGCGCTATCTTTGTCGTGATGGTTCCTATTGCTGGCTGGCCTGGACGGCGGCGCCGTTTGCGTCAGAGCAGTTGATCTACATCTTTGCCCGCGACATCACGGCTCGCAAAGCGGCGGAGGAGGAGATCAAGGGATTGAACCGCGAACTCAACCGCAGGATCCGGGATCTCACCGAGGTCAACAAGGAACTGGAAAGCTTTAACTACTCGATTTCCCATGACCTGCGGGCTCCGCTGCGTTCGATTGCGAGCTTCACGCAGGTGGTATTGGCCCAGTACGACAATGTGTTGCCGGCGGAGGCGCAGGATTACCTGATGCGCGTTGAGAACGCGGCCAAATACATGGACAAGCTGCTGATGGACCTGCTGGATTACAGCCGTCTCAGCCGTTCTGAAATCACCCTTGGGCCTGTCAGCCTTGAGAGCGCCGTCAGCGACGTCCTGTTTTCAATCGACCAGGAAATTCGCGCCAGACAGGCTGAAGTGGAGGTGGTGCGGCCTCTCGGGTTTGTGATTGGCCACCCGGCAACCATCCGCCAGATTCTGTTCAACCTCGTCGCAAACGCCTTGAAGTTCACGGCACCCACGCAGAAGCCGCGAATTGAAGTGCGATCGGATTCGACTGATGGGTATTTGCGCGTGGTCGTCCAGGACAATGGGATCGGAATTCCACCGCAGTTTCACAAGAAGATCTTCGGCTTGTTTCAACGATTGCATTCGCACAACGCCTATCCAGGAACGGGTGTCGGGCTCGCCATGGTGCAGAAAGGCGTGGAACGCATGGCTGGCCGGTTCGGCGTGGAATCCGAGACAGGGAAGGGCAGCCGTTTCTGGTTCATGCTGCGCGCGTCCGAGGAAGGATCCGATGAACAATTGGACTTTGCATCCGAGATGAACAAGGTCGCCGTGAGTTCCCTGTGATTGGCGGCTAAGGACATCGCGCCGCGACGTTCGCGTCACGCAGGCGACGCCGGCTTGAGCGCCCGCGCGAGCGGGGAATCCGTTTGTTCGCGCGGATATGCCGACGCGCAGAGCGCCCCACATCCCGCCATTGGATACGCGGGGAATTCCCCAACACACACGCCATAACCTCCTTTGACAACGGGAGGTTGCGTGCCAGCTTGGAACATCAACCCTCCCCGTGGCATGGCGGATTTTTTTTTGAACAGTCGCGGCGGAAGGATGGTTCAATAGAAAAACAGATGACGAGCCGGCATGTATCCGGCCTGAACACATTCGTTTATGAAATTTTCCAGACCGATGGTTGGATTGATCTCTGCGATAACGGGCGGGGTGGTGGTGCTTGGGGTTCTTCAACTCAATGGCCGCGAAACCAATAATGTGCCCGCGCGGATAACTGTCCAGGACGCGCCACTCAATCGTGAATCGGGGGCCGTTTCCAGCTATTCCCCGGTCATCAAGCGCGCCGCGCCGAGCGTCGTGAATATTTATTCCACCCGGACCGTTCGCGTGCCGCGGATGCGTGGAATGCCATTTCCGTTTTTTCCGTTCGGCGAAGAAGAATGGGGACCCGTGCCGGATTCGCGCCGTCGCGGCCGTCCAAGTGAGCAGGGCATTCCGCGCCAGGAGCAAAGCCTCGGGTCAGGCGTCATTGTCTCGCCAGAAGGTTACATCCTCACCGCCAACCACGTCGTGGAAGGCTCGGACCCTGATGGCGTGAAGGTTTCGCTCGCATCGGGCGGCAGGCAATTCTCCGCTCGAATTGTTGGCACCGACCCTCGAACAGACATCGCCGTTCTAAAAGTGGACGGTGAAACGTTCCCGCCCATCACGCTGGCCGACAGCGACAAAATCGAAGTGGGTGACGTTGTGATGGCCATCGGCAATCCATTCGGAGTTGGCCAGACCGTCACGGCGGGCATTGTCAGCGCGATCGGCCGGACGTCTCTCGGAATTTTGCGGCAGGGGGGGCAGGCGGGATATGAGAACTTCATTCAAACCGATGCGCCGATCAACATGGGAAATTCCGGCGGCGCGTTGATCGACGCGGAAGGACGCCTGATCGGAATCAACACGGCGATCTTCAGTCCCAGCGGCGGCAACGCGGGCATTGGCTTTGCAGTGCCTGTGAACATGGCGCGCAACGTGATGGAACGGCTGATTACTTCGGGACGGGTCGAACGGGGGTTCCTCGGGGTGACGCTGCAGGAAATTTCACCCGACCTTGTCGAGAGCTTTGGCCTTCCTGACCAAAACGGGGCGATGGTGTCAGACGTGATGGCCGATACACCCGCGGCAAAGGCGGGAATGCAGCCGGGCGACGTTATTCGGTCGCTGAATGATCGTCCTGTGACTGACGCAGCGCAATTGCGACTGGCGGTGTCCGAGTTGTCGCCGGGGACGAAGGTGACTTTGAAAATTCTACGCAGCGAACCGGGACGCAAACCCGAGGAGCGAACCCTCACGGCGAATCTCGAAGCCTTGCCAGGAGAGCCTCGGCTGGCGCGTGAAGGTTCGGGCGCAATTGAAAGTGATCCCAGCTCCGAGTTCGATGGCCTGGATGGCGTCGAGGTGACCGACCTGACTCCCGGGATTCGGCAGGAACTGGAAGTGCCTGAAAATGTCCGTGGCGCCCTGGTGGCCGAAGTGGCTCCTGATTCCAATTCAGCGGCTGCGGGATTGCGTCGCGGCGACATCATTCTCGAAATCGATCGGAAACCCGTTCGCAACGCGGATGAAGCCGTCACGGCGAGCGAACGGGCGAAAGGCAAGCGCGTGACGCTGCGTGTCTGGCGGGGCGGGGGTTCGACCTACATGAGCGTGGACAACAGGAAGAAGGACTAGAACGTTCGGAACCGCGCTTTGACAAACCTGGCGCCGCAGGCATTCTCCTGTTGAGCGCGCGCTCCTGCGGCGCTCCGGCTATGGGTGTGCAGTACAAAGATTATTATCAGACTCTTGGCGTCTCGCGAACCGCGTCGGACGCCGATATCAAGAAAGCCTTTCGAAAGCTGGCTCGCGAGTATCATCCCGACGTCGCCAAGGACAAGAAGAAGGCGGAGGAAAAATTCAAGGAGATCAACGAGGCATACGACGTCCTCAGTGATCCAACCAAGCGCAGAAAGTACGACGAGCTCGGCGCCAACTGGAAATCGGGCGCGGACTTTCGGCCGCCGCCCGGCTGGAGCGGCCCTGGAGGAAACGGCCGCGGCTTTGGACGAACGAACGGCGGCGGGCCGCAGGAATATGAGTTCGCGGGAACCGGTTTTAGCGACTTCTTTGAGCAACTGTTCGGAAGCAGGATGCGCGGCGGATTCGGACGCGGCGGCGTAGCCGAGGAGCAGGAGGTCGCCGGGCGCGGACGCGACGTCGAGGGCGACATCATGGTGACACTCGAGGAAGCAATGCGCGGCTCGGTGCGTTCAGTGTCGCTTCGTGGAGAAGCCGGAACACAGACATATCAGGTGAAAATTCCAGCGGGCGTCACGGAAGGGCAGCGTCTGCGCGTTCCTGGCCGCGGTGAAGCGGGTGCGGGTGGAGCAGGGGATTTGTATTTGCGGGTGCGGCTCGCGCGGCATCCGGACTTCGAAGTGGATGACCACAACCTCATTTACGAAGCGCAAGTTGCGCCGTGGGAAGCGGTTCTTGGTTCCAGCCTCTCGGTTCCAACGCTCGAGGGGAGCGTTAATATTCGCATTCCCGCGGGCACACAGAACGGGCAAAAGCTGCGGGTTCGCGGGCGCGGTCTTGCGCAACGGGATGGCACGCCCGGCGATCTCATTGTGGTGGCGCAAATCGCCGTGCCTGCGCAGGTGAGCGATGATGAACGGGCCCTCTGGGAGAAGCTGGCCCGCGAATCGAAATTCCGTCCGCGCGGGTAAGGCTCACAACGTTGGCGAATTTTGCATGTGGCTGCAGCCCCTTGCGTCAACGCTGCCTGCGCGGCTATGGTTCGCCAAGCAACCGATGTCTGATCATTCATGATGAAACCACGCGTACGTTTCGCTCCGAGTCCCACCGGCTTCCTGCACATTGGCGGGGCTCGCACCGCTTTGTTCAACTGGCTTTATGCCCGTCACACGGGCGGGACGTTCATCCTTCGCATCGAGGACACCGACACCGCGCGCAATACGCAGGCTGCTGTAAATGTGATATTGGACGGGCTGCGCTGGCTCGGATTGCACTGGGACGAAGGTCCGCTGACGAGCGACGCCACAGGACCCTACAAAGGAAGCCAGGGACCGTATTTTCAAAGCCAGCGCAAAGCGAACTACCAGGTTCGAGTGGAGGCGCTGCTTTCCCGCGGACTCGCCTATGAGGAAGACGGCGCGATCAAGTTCCGCATGTCCCGCGAACCGATTCGCATTGATGACCTTGTAGTTGGCTCAGTGGAACGGAAACTCACCGATCGGGAGGAAATGGATCCCGACTTCGTGATCGTGCGTTCCGATGGCGAACCTGTGTTTCATCTCGTCAACGTGATCGATGACCTCGAGATGAACATTACTCACGTCATCCGCGGCGAGGATCACCTGAGCAACACGGCCAAGCACATCGCGTTGTTTCGGGCGTTTGGTGTTGAGCCGCCCAAGTACGCGCATATCCCGCTGATTCTCAATCCCGACGGCACCAAGATGAGCAAGCGCGATCAAGGCGCCCTGATGACGGCTTACATGGACGGGGGATATCTGCCGGAGGCCGTCGTGAATTATTTGTGCCTGCTGAGCTGGTCACCCAAGGACAACCGTGAAAAGTTGCCGCTGGGCGATGTCGTGGAACTCTTCGATCTTCCTCAAATCCTGAGGGCCAACGCGCGGTTCGATCACGATAAGTTGCTCTGGCTTCAGGGCGAGTACGCGCGCGAAGTTGCGCCCGATCGCTTCTATGAATTGTGCGTGCATGCGCTTGCCAGGGGTGGCATCGACACGAATCGTTATCCCGTTGAATACGTGAAGGCGGCCCTCGACACGTGCCGCGGGAAAATCAAGTTGTTCACCGAGCTTCCGGCTTACGCAGGATTTTATTTCAAGGACGAGATCGTTCCGAACAGCGACGCCATCAAAAAGGATTTCACGCAGGAAAATCTTCCGCGCCTGCAGAAACTTCGCGAAAGCTTTGCCTCTGCCGAACCATTCCGCGCCGCGGAATTAGAGGCAGCCTTGAAGCGTGTGGCGGGGGAACTCGGTGTGAAAGCGGGCGTCCTGGTCCATCCGACGCGGCTGGCGTGCACAGGAAATTCCGCGGGCCCGAGCCTGTATCACCTGCTGGAGGTCCTGGGCAAAGAGTGCGTGCTGCAGCGCATCGATCACGCCCTGAACCGTTATTTTCAAGGTATCCAGTAACTTCTGCCCGTAGTTTGCCCGTCCTCTAAAGCCTAGGAATAGCTTGATTTTCCGGGGCGGAGAACATCTAATCGGCGGCAACCCAACCACCGTCGATTATGAAACAATCAACTGGCGGAGCTACGGCAAGGAGGATTCGAGTGTTCCTGGTCGATGATCACCCGCTAGTACGTCATGCCTTGCGCGATGCGTTCCGCCATGAACACGGGATGGAGGTTTGCGGGGAGGCTGACGATCGCGACGCCGCCCTCAAGGGCATTGCTGATGCCCAGCCCGATCTCGCCATCATCGATTTGCGGCTTCGCAGTTCTGACGGGCTTGATCTGATCCGAGATTTGCGGAACCGCCATCCCAAGGTGCTCAGTCTCGTCCTTTCGATGCAGGACGAGAGCATCACGGCCGAACGCGCAGTTCGAGCGGGCGCGCGGGGTTATGTTTCCAAGCAGGAGCCGCCGCGCAAAATCATGGAAGCCGTGCGCAAGGTTCTCGATGGCGAGATTTACTGGAGCGAGAAGGCCGCCGCACAAGTTGCTTCCCGCATCGCTTCGCCAGGAGGCGGCGCAAGCCGTTCCGCATCCGAGCAATTGTCAGAACGCGAACTGCAGGTGTTTGAATTGATCGGGTTTGGCCGCAGCACGAATCAAATCGCTGATTCCCTTCACATCGACATCAGCACCGTGGAGACGTATCGCGCGCGCATCAAAGACAAGCTTCAATTGAAGGACGGTTCTGAACTGCTGCAATCAGCCATCCGCTGGTGCCTCAACAAAGCCTACGCCTGAGTTGCAAAGCAGGCAGCCTGTCCAAAAACGTGCAAGCCAGCCGTGATTGCATCGAACGATTTTTCATTTGCCCATTTCAAGTGTTGCACGAAGCCCGCACGGGCCTCGCACCCGAGTTCACGCACCATCGCGCCGTGAATTGTCAGATGGGTAAATCAGCGCATTTGCCTGGAATTGCTTTTGCTTTAGTTTCCAAACAGATCAATGCCTGAGCACAGGTGAAGTCAGTAAATCGTCAAAGACGTATCGACGATGAAAGTGATTCAACCGAATTGTCGGATCCAGTTTGCAGCAGAGGATGTGGCTTTTATCCTGGCCGTACTGGGCAAAAAACTCGGAAACGCGGAATGTCTGGTTAATCTTCTTTCGGATGAGGAATCGAGGGATGCGATTCTGGACGACGAGCAGCTGTTTCATTCGTTGCTGGAACGGGGAGGGTGTCTGCGGGTTTCCACTCGGTTTTATTTCTACATCCTGGTCCGACATGTCTTCAACCGATCGGGCATTGCAAATCGTGCCGTGGCCGATTACGTGGCCGAACTGCTGACGGAATTTGCACACAGCGAACGCGCGCGCTGCGTGTTGCCTGGGCACGTGAACCCGCTGGATTATTTCTTCGAGATGCTCAGCGCGCTGCAGGCGGCGGATGAGCGGACGGCATTCTGCCTCCGCGCGCACATCGGCAACTATTCATTATTCCTATCGGGGGTTTTTCCCGATCGCATCCGGTTCCGAGCCGAAGCCCGCGGCTTCCCAGATGTCCGCTACTACGAAGGCCTTGGCCGCGCGCAATATCGTGCTGCAAGTGATCACCGGTTGGCGCAACGCTACGAGCTCGCCGAGATTTTCAACACGTTATCGGACCGTTTCGAAACCACGCGCCTGGCGTTGAACGATATATCGGATCGGCTCTTCGCAATGGAACCGGATTATTCGCTCGAGAAACTCCTGCTGCAACATCGTGGGGATTCGCAGAACTGAGTGGAGGGAGTATGCCGAAATCCCGCACGGAAACGCGCGAAATCAGGACGTGTTGAGTTGTTTCGGCTCGATAGTTTCCTGCCTGCGCGGCGGGGTCTACATCCAGCCGGCATGGGAGCGCGGCTATACAGCAGGCTTGGAAACGTGCGCTAGGGCGTGATTAAAAGTGGGTGAGATTAATTCCACATGTTCTCCCATTGGCCGTTTGCCCGCAGCACTCGCAAGTTGGCTATCCGGTCCGCGCTCTCAATCAACCAGGCAGCTCCGGCTTTTTTGAGTCGAGATTGCAAAACGTGCCGATGTCCGGACTCGATCATTCCTGACCCAATCGGCAATCCGAGCGCCAGCGCACGGGGATAATCCAGACAATCCAGACGGTTGATCAAA
>DASPIL010000004.1 GCA_035629175.1 Verrucomicrobiia bacterium
CCACGCTTATCAGACCCTGCCCCAGGCGCAGGCAAAACGGATAACCACGAAACACACTAATCACACGAAACCAGCAGGAATTCGCGAAAATTAGCGTAATTCGCGTAAACGCCGCTTTGCTCCATTACGTTGCTCAATCCGCTGCTCTCTCCGCGTCCTCCTCCGCAAACGGAACGTCGATCAATCGCCCCACGAATTGGAGCCGCGCTACATCTGGTCCAGTGGACTTGGCATCCCGCAACCTCCATGTTGCAGCACGTGCGTATAAATCATGGTTGTGCTGACGTCCTCATGTCCCAGCAATTGCTGGATCGTTCTGATGTCGGCTCCCCGTTGCAATGCGTGGGTCGCAAAGCTGTGCCTGAACGTATGGCTGCTCACACGCTTGGTGATGCCCACGCGCCTGACAGCCGCCTTGATTGCGCGATGTATTGTGGCTTCATCAATGTGATGCCGTCGCGACTTGCCGCTGCGCGGATCCACAGAAATGGATTTGGCCGGAAACACATATTGCCAGCCCCATGAATACGCTGCGTTCGGATACTTTCTTTCCAAGGCGCCCGGAAGATACACGGCGCCCAGTCCGTGCTTCAAATCCTCTTCGTGGATTGCCTTGACCCATTGCAGGTGCTCCTGCAATGGCGGAATGACTCCCTTGGCCAGCACCGTGAACCGATCCTTCGCGCCTTTGCCGTCTCGAACCGTGACTTGCTTCATCGCATAATCAATGTCCTTTACCCGCAAGCGCAACGCTTCCATCTGGCGCAATCCGCTGCCGTAAATCATTTTGACCACCAATTGCGGTGTTCCTGTCAGAACCGGGATAACCGCCCGCACCTCATCCACCGTCAGAACGACAGGCATCCGAACTGGTTTGTCAGCGCGCAATGCATTGATGCCCTTCACCTCAACGTGGAGAACTTCTCGGTACAGGAAGAGCAGAGCGTTGAACGCTTGATTCTGCGTCGAGGCTGAGACATTCCCATCAACCGCAAGGTTGCTCAGGAATAGCTCGATCTTCGCCTCTGAAGTGGAGAGAAGCTCGTCGCGGCTTCGCATTTTATGGAAGCGGACGTAGCGGCGAATCCAATCGCAGTATGATCGCTCCGTTGAGAGGGAATAGTGAAGCAGGCGCAGGACTTCCCGAACCTGGTCGAGCAATTTGAGCTTGGGATTGGGAATGATCCCAGCTGAAGCTTTAACGTTTTCGGACCCTGAACTCCCTTGACCCTTGAACCCCTTTTTCATAATGTTGCCCCCGTGAAAAGGACCACCGCCCACGCA
>DASPIL010000005.1 GCA_035629175.1 Verrucomicrobiia bacterium
AGCCAACTCCGGACAGGAACCACTAAACGGAAAGCCGGATGCGGGAAATCCGCCCGTCCGGTTTGGAGGGAGGGGCGAGGTTAATCCCTCGCTCCTACCCCTATCGCTACGCGCTAGCCAGGGGCTCACCCCAGCGCGTCCCGGATGGCGGCGAACATGCTCTTGCCGGAATCTGTGGCAACCGGTTGCTTCGCCTTTTCGTCGGCGTGCTCCACAAGTTCCGCGGGAAGTTCCTTGAGAAATGGGGAAGGGTGACAGGGCAGCGCCTGTCCATATTTTTTGCGGCTCGCACAATGGCTGATGTTCAGCGACAACATCGCGCGCGTGATTGCCACGTAAAATAATCTGCGCTCTTCGTCCAGGGTTCCTTCCACCTTCGACCTTGAATGCGGCAGCAGGCCATCCTCGAGGCCAACAATGTACACGTGCGGATATTCCAGCCCTTTGCAGCTGTGCATCGTGATCAACGTGACAGCGTCCCCGGCCGATTCCTTCTCATCCTCGCGATCGTTGTCCAGCGTGATTTCCTCGAGGAAGGTTTGCAGCCGATCGTAGGGTGCGTCGCCCGCGGCGGTGTCGTGCAACGTCGCCACCAGTTCCTTGATGTTGCGGATGCGATTGTCGGCCGCCTCAGGATTCTTTTCCGCGCGCCGCAATTCATTGAAGTATTCAATCTCGTCGAGAAAGCGATCCGCCCACGCGCCAAGATCGAGGCCGACGAGGGCGGGTGCAGGCGTGATGACTTCGGCCCTCACTCGCTCGATGAATTCAAGAAACGACTCAATGCTCTCCCGTGTTTTTGCAACAAACGTTGACGTCACGAGCGGGTTTTTCATCGCGGCGTAAACGGAACAGCTGCGTTCATGGCTGGCAGCAAGCAGGCGTTCCATGGTGACGTCGCTCAATCCGCGCGCGGGGGTGTTCGCGATGCGCAGCAGGCTGATGTCGTCGTTCGGGTTCAGGAACATCTTGAGATACGCGAGGAAATCCCGGATTTCGCGGCGATCAAAAAAGCTTTGGCCGCCGATCAGATGATAACGCACGGACCCCTTGCGCAGTGCTGTTTCGAGCGGACGCGACTGCTGGTTGGTGCGAAAGAGTATTGCCTGAGCGCCCCACGGGATGCGTTTCACCATGCGGGCATACTCAATCTGTTCCACGATCTCGCGCGCCTCGTCTTCGTCGGTTGGGAAACAACTCAACACGATCTTGGCGCCGTCGCCTTTCTCGGACCACAGCTGTTTGCCGCGACGGAGAAGGTTGTTGCGAATCACTGTGTTCGCCGCGCTGAGGATCGTGTTGGTGGAACGATAATTCTGCTCGAGCTTGATGACCTTCACCTCGGGGAAATGTTTTTCCATGTCGAGAAGGTTGGAAATTTCCGCGCCGCGCCAGCCGTAAATGCTTTGGTCGTCGTCCCCCACGACGCACAGATTGCGATGCTCCTGCGTGAGAAACTGAACCAGCTTGAACTGCGCGGCGTTTGTGTCCTGGTATTCATCGACCATGACGTAGCGATACCTTTCGCGGCAGGCCTGCAGCGCGTCGGGATGTTCTTCGAACAATTTGAGCGTCAGCAGAATCAGGTCATCGAAATCGACGGCGTTGCAGGCGTGCAAGGCGGATTCGTAACGCTTCTGGATGTGCTGCGCCATCGCGCGCAGGCTCGGATCGGCAAATGCGGCGGAACTGGCGCCTCCGTTTTTGAATCGGCTGAGCAGGCCAAGGATCGCGGAGGGATCGGTCTTCTCGCCCTTCGCGGAAATCTGCGCGAGGATTTTTTTGATTGCGCCCAGCTGCTCGGTCTCGTCGTAGATGACGAAGTTGCGCTTGTAGCCAAGCTTTTCGATGTGCTGGCGAAGGATGCGGACGCAGAGCGAATGAAACGTGCAAAGGGTGGGACGATTTTCCTTCGCGTCCTCCTTGACCCTGGGTTTCGGGACAAGCTTTCGAACGCGTTCCTGCATTTCACGCGCCGCCTTGTTGGTGAAGGTGACGGCGAGAATGTTGCCCGGTTGAATCCCGCGATCGATCATGTGAGCGATGCGGAAGGTGATCACGCGCGTCTTTCCGGTGCCTGCGCCTGCGAGGATCAGGACGGGGCCGCGCACCGTTTCAACGGCGATGCGCTGCTGGGGATTGAGCGACGAGAGATTCAACATCGGCTGGAGATTATCGGCCGGGAAAATTCATTCGCAAGGTGATTGCCGGTGAATGCGAATTTTGATTGACGAAGAACCGAAAACTTTGTGAGAGCAGGAAACATCGCCGGATCCAGCGGCCAACAGATTTCCTGCTCCGGCAACTTGTTCACCATCCCGATCTCACGCTTCTTTTGAACAGTGAACAACTTTTTCGTGCGCACGAGAAATCGCAAATTGCTTTGGAAAACACGACATTTGGAATCGCGGCGTGATTGCTGCCGGTGAATAACCCTGTGGATATCGTTTCATTGAAGGATCGATGGTTCCGGCTATGATGTTCGCAGTTCATTGAAAGAACTGAACTGTGCGGCGGCGAATAAAATCGTTCCCACATGGTTCAAGGATAATCCCAGGTGACTGGGGAAAGGCCGGGCCAGGCTGGTTGGCTGGGCCCCTCTTAATTCGGATGAAACATTCTGGAAGCGGAGGCAGGATTCACCAGTTCCTCTGACTGCGTTCGCGCGCGGTCAGTAACGCGAAAAGGAACTTGGCGGCCAGGAACGATTAGAAGCCGTTCCGAACCGAGTCAAGTAGCCCGGGCTGGTTTCGGGTCCGGGTGAATCGCAGTTACCCAGAGGGTAAACGGTTGCTACTGTGCATCAGCACGGACGCCCGACTCTGGCGGTTCCGCTTTGCGGGATCCGCCAAACGAAAGACGCCGAAAGGCGGGACAAAGTGAGCAGGCGAACCGGGAAGGACACGCGGTCTAGGCAGGATGCGTGAAAAACTTCCGAACTCAGCGATGCTAAAAACGGCACCGCTGAACTGTGAATGAAAAGCAACCTGAGAGTGAAGAGGCGAGACCCGTGGCATCGGGCGAACGTTCCGCCAAAAGCGGGAGCTGACCTGGTGCTAAGTGGTCAAGACGCGGATGCAAATTCACTGCCGTGTCTTGTCCTGGTTTGCAGGCTGGTGGCGCAACCATCAGCCCAAGCGAGCTGAAAAGCCTCACTCAAAATCCAGTGATCGCAAGACGCTGGACGGCCCTGCTACGAGGCCGAAGACTCCGCTTGCCGTGGAGAATAGCGTCGGGAAGCCGGCAGCCCGCCTTGGCGTGGCGCCTAATGTTGGCACGGGAAAGAGAGTGTGGCGAACTCCCATCCCCCGATTTGTCCCCGTTGGACCGCAAGGTCCGGCGGGGACTTTTTCGTTTTCCTATGCGATGCGTGTTGGCAATTGCCGACGCACGGGAGGCTATGACGCTGAAGCACGCTGAAGCGTGCGCGCCATCCCTACCTCCGACGCATGCGCAACAACGAGAACGTAAGAGCCAGCGCGCAGAACCCCCCAATTCCAGGTTCGGGAACAATCGTGTAACCCATCACATCGAGCATTCGGCGATCGACATCGGACAGCACGAGGCGTTCACCAAAATCTGCCGTGGGATCGAGCAGGCCGATGCCCAGATTATCGCGCCAATGGCTGGCCTGGTTTCCATCGCCGTAGAACGTTCCGTTCGAGAACAGCGCAAGTTCCGTCGCGCCGCCGTCCGCGGAAAAAAACTTGTCACGCCCGTCCGCAGTGTAATCGCTCACTCCTGCGCCGAGGGACAGGCTTAGCTCGGAGTAACGAAACAGATCGATCAGGTTGGAACTGAAATCGCCCGCCGGATAAACGCCGGCGAAGTAGTCGATGTCATCGACTCCGCTCGAGAACCCGAGGGCGTGGCCGATTTCATGCGCGGCAACGCCAATGAAATCCATCGCGCTTCCGCTGACGGGACCAAAGGGTTCGAAGTGGAAGCTGAAATCCGAGCTGAAACGAATCACCGCGTCGATCGAACTGTCCTCGGGATGGAGACCGAGAACCTTTGCATTGGCGGTCGTGAGTCCGATGCGATCCATGGAATCCAGGTAAGGCGTGACACTTCCGGAACCGTGGGGACTGTCACTCGTGAGATTGATCAGGCGGGAGAAGCTGCTGCCCGATTGCAGGCTGGCGTAGGATGAAAAATCGTCGGCGGATGTGCGGCGCGATTGCAGCGCTTGAAGCGTTGCGGAATAGCTCGCCTCGATGAACGAACTGCTGGTTTCGCCGATCACCCCGGCGCCGAGAGACATGTATCCGATCTGGATATTGAATGTGACGTTGTTGCCGATGACTGACGACCACATTGCCGCCGCGGTATTGAATCCGTCGATTGCGAACTGCGGAGTGCCGGGCTCTGCAATCATGTTGAACGTGGCGTTGGCGTGCGCGGCGGGAATTGACAATGTGACGGTTGCCAGCAGGGCGATCTTTTGCACGGTGGCAACTGTTCGCCTGGATGAGCCAAAATTGATCATGCGCTATAAGGCACCGGGCGAACCGTTCAGATTGCCGGGTGCCGCTTGTCATCGTCAAAGCGAGCGCCCGCTTAACTGAAAGGTATGCTGCGGGGTGGAGGGATTTACCACGGGAACTGTGGTTTCGCCAGTGGACTTTGCAGGAGCGCGGCGTTTTCGCCGCTCGGGCGGTGGGACTGAGCGGCGCGTGGGCAAGTTCCGCACGTCGCGGGAGTGTGACGTTGAAGCAGGCTGAAGCCTGCGGTCCGATGGCCGACTTTCGACTTTGATCCCGGTGCGGTGCCGACTATAAACCACCGAGTGTTCGCCGAGCCTTTGAAGCCGATTTCCGCCAGCACGCGTTATTGCGCAGTGCTCGGGCGGCCTATTCGTCATTCGGCTTCGCCCGCAATGCAGAACGCCGGCATCGAGCAACTGGGACTCAACTGGCGATATCTTGCATTCGACGTCAAACCCGAAAACCTGCAAGCAGCCGTGCGCGGCGCGGCCGCGTTGCAGTGCATCGGGCTGAATTTGACGGTTCCCCATAAATTGCTAGCGATGGAAATGATGGACCTGCACGACGCCTCCGCAAGGGAGTGGGGAGCCGTGAATACCGTGCGGTTCGAAGGACGGCTCGGAAATGGCGAGTGGCTGCCGTTGCGAATGTTTGAAGAGCGTCCGCCCGATCAGGTGCGCTCCCACGGATTCAATACCGATGCCGACGCCATCGAGCGTTCATTGCGGGAAGACCTGGGTGTGGAATTGACTGGATCACGGGTTGTGCTGCTGGGCGCAGGTGGGGCCGGCAGGGTGGCAGCGCTAAAGCTGGCGGCCGAGGGCGCGCGCGAACTATTCCTCGTGAATCGAACCCGATCCAAAGCCGAAGCCATCGCGGAAGAGATCGCGAATCGCTTTCCACACACAGCGGCGCAAGTTGGGTATCCGCGTGGTGATGTCGACTTGTTGTTGAATGCCACATCACTTGGTCTCGCGGCAGCGGACCCGATTCCCGTCGAAGGCGCGGAGTTTTCATTGAAGCAGGCGCGCTGTGTCTACGATATGGTGTATCGGCCGGCTGAGACTCAACTGCTGCAGGCAGCACGCCAGGCGGGTTGTGCCACGGCGAACGGACTGGGCATGCTGCTTTACCAGGGCGCAAGGGCGCTGGAGATCTGGAGCGGACAGCCGGCGCCCGTTGAAGTCATGCGAAGCGCGTTGCAAAAACATATATATGGGAGTTGATCCGATCTTTGATCCGGCCAACTGGCGCAGCGTGCCTTTTCACTTCTGGTCGCTTGTCTTCTTTGTATTGGGTTGCATGGTGGGCAGCTTTCTAAACGTCGTCATTCATCGCCTTCCGCTCGGTCAAAGCGTCGTTTCGCCGCCATCACATTGCCCGCACTGCAAGTATTCCATCCCGTGGTATTTGAACGTGCCACTCATCACGTGGCTTTACCTGCAGGGAAAGTGCCGGAACTGCAAGGCGCCCATTTCTGCCAGGTATTTTCTTGTCGAATTGCTGACGGGCATTGCGTTCCTCGGCTGCTGGCTGGCGTACGGCAAAACGTCGGCAGCGATTGCGCTGGTCTATTCGCTTCTTATCGCAGGGTTCATTGCCGCGACGTTCATTGATTTCGAACACTTCATCATTCCTGATGAGATCACGATAGGCGGAACGTTCGCCGGCTTGATCTGTTCGCTCGTGGTTCCGGGATTGCATGGGCGTGCGACGGTTTCAGGGAACATGATCCAGAGCGTGCTGGGAGTTGCGGTCGGCGCTGGCGTGATCTACGCGATCCTGCGCATTGGCAAGCTCTTGTTCGGACGGCAGAAACTGGAGTTGCCGATCGACGCTAGAATCATCTTCACGGAAACGTCAGTTCACCTTCCTGACCGTGAGATTCCGTTTGAGGAATTGTTTTATCGAAAGTCCGATGTCGTCGTTCTCCACGCGCGCACGCTGGAGCTGCCGGATCGTTGCTACAAGGATGCGGTGGTGCGGCTTTCTCCCGAGCGGTTGCTGATCAATGACGAGAAGCTGAACCCGGAGGAGGTCGCGCACATGGAGGCGGTGAGCCAGGAAATCGTGCTGCCGCGCGAGGCGATGGGATTTGGGGACGTCAAGTTCATGGCCGCCATCGGGGCGTTCCTCGGGTGGCAGGCGACGCTCTTTTCGCTGATGATCAGCTCCATGATCGGGAGCGTCGTTGGGGTGGCATTGATCGCTGCAGGCAAGCGGGAATGGTCCTCGCGCCTTCCCTATGGACCTTACATTGCCGCGGCGGCGGTAATCTGGATCTTCGGCGGGGATCGGCTGCTGGCGTTGTTCGCAAATCGATGATCCCAGAACGTCATCGATCGCGCACCGAATCGCCAACTTGAACCTCGCCCGCGGTGATATCCGCCACCGTGCTGTCTTCGCGCTGCGGGCCGGTCACGAGCAGTTCGCCGACTTTCATTCCTCCGCGATACACATGGAGACGCTGGCTTTGCTCTGCCATCTGCCCGACGGGAAACGTGATCACCGCGAACTTCAGGTTGGAATTGGCGGAGCTGACGCGGCCGTTCAGGCCTTGCGCGAGGGTAACGATCGGTGCGTTCGTCGCCGGCTGCGGCGCTGCAGCGCGATCCGAGCCAGCTGCCGGGTTTGTGCTGACATCCGCATGGCGGGCAGACGTGCCTGCGGCAGGCGCCCCTGAATAGCTGGGTTCCGGACGCGAGCCGCGGAAGAAGCATCCATTGAGAACCATCGTTGAGATCACAGCTGCCACTAAAACCAAAATTCGCATAATCGAAGGAGTTAAGGCGCGGCCCTTGGCGACGTCAATTGCTTTTCCAGATCAAGCTTCGGTGATGACGGTGTCGTCGTGCTCGTAACCCGGGGCACAGCAGCAGAGGAGCTTCAGCAGGCCTGCGCCAGTGTTCCAAAGTTTGTGACGCGCGCCTGGCGGGATTGCAATCGCGTCGCCTGCCTGCACCTCGCGCGTTTCGGCATCGATGCGGATCCGGCCCATGCCTTCCGTGATGAAATAAATTTCCTCCGCTTTGGGATGATAATGTTCCTGCGTGCTGCCGCCGGCGGGCAGCCGTGCTTCGGCGAGGCTTTGGTTGCGGATCGATGAATTGCGGTGCGCGAGCAGTTCGCGGATCTCGGATCCATCCTTCGTGATGAACGCGGGAACGGCGGTGAGGTTTTTGATGTCCATGGAGTTACGTTACACAATAAGGAGGGTAACCACGAAATACATAGAGCTGCCGAGCCGCAACGAAAACGGAAGGGGGAAAACGGCGTTTACGCGAATTACACGAATTTTCGCGAATTGAAGAAGGGAATTTTGACCACGGATGGAGGCGGATTGGGAAAGAGCATCGTCTGCTTTTTTCTGCTGCCTCTGCGTGCTCCTGTTGAACGTCTTCTCGCTATGCTGCGCCGGATTTCGTGTGGTTCGGGTCTTTCGTGGTTTCCAAGTCTTTTCGCACGCCTCGAGGAAAGCCCTCCAACACGGAGGGATGTGAACCCGGCGCAAACATGTTGCCGAAAAAACAAGAAATTGTCAGATAGCAGTCCGAAACACACGAAAATGCCCAGATCTCCTACTCGATTGGAGGGACGTTGGCGGGTGGGATCTTGCGTTGCCAATTCGTCTGGCCGAGGACAACTCCTGTCACGATCAGAACCATTGCGATCCAGAACGTTCGGCTGAGCGGTTCCCGGAGTGTGTAGTGCGCCCATAAGCCTGTGCTGAGCGGAATGACATTGTTGAACAGGAGGACCTGGCTGGTCGGCCAATAGCGCAGCGCGTTGTTCCAAAGTCCGAACGAAACGACGCCGCCCGCGATGATGCAATACAGTTGGATGGCTGCCACGTCGTTGCGCCACGTGATCCCCTCGCGCACAACTTCGATCAACGCAAATGGCAGCAACAGCACGCCTGCGCGCCACATGGTATGCGCGCTCACTTCAACGCCCGACAAAACGCCGCCAAGCGCGCGGCATTGGCGTCCGTAATTCGTCCAAAGAACGCTGACCGCAAGGCCAAGGGCCTCACCGATCCAATTGCTGCCCGTCCCGTGCAGGGCTGGCCAGAACAGCACGAGGACACCTGCCAGCGCGAGAACAGCGGCCGCGTATCTTTGGAGCGTCCGCCAGCTGCGTTCGGGGGTGCCTTCCCATAGTAATGCCCACACGGGCGCGGCGCCGAGATACAAGGCAACGTGGGATGCGGAAGTGAAGCGGAGTGCCCAGTTGAAGCAGACGATGTAAACCGCCAGGCTCAATGCTCCGCGAATCCAGAGCTGGCGATTCAGTTCTCGGGTGAGGTGGCGGGGTTCACCGAACCAGCGCGTCCAGCGCAATAGGGCGAGGAGGATCAGCCCGGCGCAGGCGAATCGAGTGGAGCCCGTCCACACAGGAGGCCAGACGCCCACGATGAACCGCGTTCCCGCGTTGTTTCCTCCCCAGAGAAACACAGCGAAAACAATGCTCAACGCGATCAACAGGTCACGCCGGTTTTGAAACACGCGGGGAGTAAGGGCACGCAGGCAAGTGGATGCAATCGCAAAATCATCAGGATTCGTTCCGGGGCGCGGCGTTCACGCCGCTTGAGCGCGGGGACTGAGGGGCGTGTTGGCAAGTTCAACACGTTGCGCGTGTGGGACGTTGAAGCAGGCTGAGGCCTGCGTTCCGGAGCGCGGCAACCCAGCTCTTCAAGTCAGCTCAATAAATCCGGCATGGTAGGTCACCGCATGCCCTCCTATGCCAACGCGACCCCCGTGGAGTTCGCAAAAGAGTTCGCCGCCACGTCTTGAAAGCTGTCGCGCATGCATACGCGAACGGCCCAGGCGCTCCGCCCAATAGGGAATCAGCGTGCAGTGTGCCGATCCCGTCACGGGATCCTCCGGCACTCCAATGCTTGGAGCGAAAAACCGTGAGACGAAATCGCAGTGGTCGCCTGGTGCAGTGACGATGACGCCGAGACAGTCGAGCCGCGACACGGCATTCAAATCAGGCTGAAGTTCCCGAACTGCCTTCTCCGAATCCAGCACGGCGAGGTAATCGCGAGCTTTTCCAGTATGAACAGGAGTGCGGCCGAGCGCCTGGATGAGATCAGTGGGGGGCGCGCATCCGGTCGCAGGACGGGATGGAAAATCAAGCGTGAGGAGATCACTCGCGCGAGTCACCTTGAGTTTGCCCGAACGGGTTTCAAACGTGATTGTGTCCGGCTGATACCCAAGGTGTTGAAACAGCACGTGCGCCGAAGCGAGGGTTGCGTGTCCGCAGAGATCAATCTCGGTTGTCGGCGAAAACCAACGGAGGTCGAACTGTGACTGCCGTTGAATCACGAATGCCGTTTCAGCGAGATTGTTTTCGTTCGCGATGTTTTGCAGGACGTCATCACTGGCCCAATCAGCCAGCAGGCAAACGCCAGCGGGATTTCCCGAAAAGCGTTTATTTGTGAAGGCGTCGACGTGGTAGTACGGAATCTTCATGCATCCTGTCTCGTCCTCTGGAACATTCCCGAGCGCCATTCCTTCTCCTTCCTGCTCGTTGAGAGTTTGAATCCGCGCGACGCAAACGCAGTAGCGACAGATTCAAATTCGGCGTCGAGGATCCCAGCAACAATCAATGTCCCATTGGCGCCCAGCCTGGAAACAATGCGATCGGCCTCTGCAACGAGCAGGGTGGAAATCAAATTCGCGCAGACCACATCGAACGTCTCGGGCGCGCGCCGCGGAAGACGCGTGAGGTCCGCCTGAAAAACTTGAATTCGTCGGGCCACGCCGTTCACGCGAGCGTTTTCCCTGGCGATGCGAACAGACTCGGGATCGAAATCAAACGCGTGCACCCGCGCATACCCGAGCTTCGCACCCGCAATTGCGAGCACGCCCGAACCTGTTCCGATGTCGAGCAGCGCCATGGGTTTGTGATGGCCGCGGATTGCCCTTACCAGTTGCTGGAGACAAAAACTCGTGGTGGGATGCTGTCCTGTGCCGAAACTCAGGCCGGGATCCAGCACAACCACCGCCTGCCCTGCTTTGGGTCTGATTCGAATCCAGCTCGGCTTCAGCAGGAGCGCTTTGCCAATTTCAATGGCGCGAAAATGCCGCTTCCACGATTCCGCCCAATCTTCGCGGCGCAGCAGGCGAATGGCGATCCGTCCAGGTTCGATGCGCAATCCGCATTCAGAGATTCGCCTGAGTCCTGCAGCGAGGTCGCGCCGCAGTTGCGTGCGATCAGGTGTTCCAGAGAGATACGCTGTGACGCTTGTCTGCTGCGTCTCAACATCGGTATAGGACGATGGCATTTCGCCCGTGATGTCCTCGAGTATCGCAGAAACAGCGTCGTCCGCCTCGGGTTGCGTGACGATGGCGACCGTCCAGAGCGGTGGCTGCCTCTTTCCTTGAGACTTTTTTTTCGGCCGCGTGTTCATGCCACCGCGGTGGCCTGGGCATCGAGAAGCTGTCGAATGCCCGCGCGGCCGAGTTGCAACAACTGGCCGAGTTGGCTTTCGCTGAAGGTGGATTCCTCGCCCGTTCCCTGAAGCTCAATGAATTCGCCAGCGGCATTCATGACCAGATTCATATCGACGCCTGCGGCGACGTCTTCGGTATAGCAAAGGTCGATCATTGCTGTGCCACCAACAATCCCGACGCTCACGGCAGCGACAGCGTGGAGCAGGGGATTCGTCAGCAATCGCCGCTCGTCCAACAATCGTCGAATGGCCAGCGACAGCGCGACGTAAGCGCCAGTGATGGCGGCGGTGCGCGTTCCTCCGTCGGCCTGAAGGACATCGCAATCCACCCAGATGGTGCGCGAGCCGAGCTTTTCGAGATCGATTGCGGCCCGCAGTGCCCGGCCGATCAGGCGCTGTATTTCCTGCGAGCGTCCGTCGATCTTTCCCTTGCTGCTGTCGCGCGCCTTTCTCGTGTGCGTGGAGTAGGGGAGCATCGAGTATTCCGCGGTGATCCATCCGCCCGTGACGCCTTGTTCCTTCATCCAGCGCGGCACGGTTTCCTCAACCGTGACGCCACAAATCACCCGCGTGTTGCCCCACTCAACCAAGGTTGAACCCGTGGCGTTGGGAGCGATGCCATTGACGAAGCGGATCGGGCGCAATTGGTCGGCGCTGCGTCCATCGCTGCGGATTTGCGCTGTCGGTGAAATGGATTCGGGCATGCCGCGATGCTAGGAAAGGTGCAGAAGACCAGCAACGTGGAAGTTCTGCCGCTTCCGCAAAGGGTGTGATTAACAGTGGGTGGTCGAACGGGTTAGGGACTGAGACGCGTTGGCAAGTTCGACGACCCTCGCATAAGCAGCAGGCTCTTTTCTTCATCTCTGCTACCTCTGCGGCCTCCTGTTAAACGCCTTTGCCGAGGTGACCAAGAGAACGAAACGAAGCTGCCCCATGCGAAGCCACAAACAGCGCGAAGAGAAGACGTTCAACAGGAGCACGCAGAGGCAGCAGAGAAAAGCAGTGAATTCTCTTTCCCAATCCGCGTCCATTCGTGGTTAAAATTCCTTTGTTCAATTCGCGGAGTTTCGTGTAATTCGCGCAAACCCCGTTTAAAACATTTCTTCACCGCAGAGACGCAGAGACGCGTTGGCGGTTGCATGACACCCACATAAATAGCAGGGGTCGTTTCTTCTCTGACTCTGCGATGCCTCGGCGCCGCACCATGGAAAGGCTGTAACGTCACTGTTGTTGTTGTTGCTGTTGTTCCGTGTCAGGTGCAAGAGGCACCACATCGACGGCCACACTCAATTGGTGCTGTCCGCCCCCGACCATCACACCGCGGATCGGGCTGACATCATTAAAGTCGCGACCCCACGCCACTGTGATGTGACGTTCGGAAGGGACAACGTTGTTGGTGGGATCGAAATCAATCCAACCGATCGAAGGGATGAACACCTGCACCCAGGCGTGCGATGCGTCGGAGCCTGTGAGCTTTTCCTCCCCCGGCGGCGGCAGCGTTTCGAGATATCCGCTGACATAACGGGCCGCAAGGTTGAGTGAACGGAGGCATCCGATTTGAATTTGCGCAAAATCCTGGCACACACCGCGGCGCGTGCGGATGACCTCCTTGAGCGGCGTGGCGACAGTGGTGGCGCGTGCATCAAATTGAAACTCCTGATGAATCCGGCGCGTAAGGTCGAGCACTGCTTCGAACAGGGGCCGGCCCGGGGGAAAGCTCGCGGCGGCATAGTCGGCGAGTTCCGCGTCGCGCGGAATCAACGTTGACGCAAATGTGAACTCCTGGATTTCAGGTGCAATTCGAACGCTCTGCGACGAGTCGTTGCGCGCCTGTTCCCACGGTGGGCTGGCATCGGGCAGGGGAACGTCGCGGGCGCGAATTTGCACGCGGCTGCGCGCGGTGATGTCGAGGGTTTGATGCGGCGTGGAAAGCGTAAAGAACGTTGCGCGGTTGCCAAAGTAATCTGTGTGATGAGCAATGACGGATGGCGCAGGAGACACGTTCACCTCCTGTTCGAGGCGCTCCTGGCATTCGAGATTCCGAGGCGTCAGCCGCGCGATGTGATGCGACACGGAGACCGTGCTGCTGTAGCTGTAACGGGTGCGATGGACGATTTCGTAAAGCACAGCGCCTTTCAACTCACCTGCGTTGCCGCGTGACTGAAGTACTGCTGGTTGATGGCATCGGAGAGGCCACGGAGTTCGGAGGCGATGCGCGCGAGCAGCGGACTGACAGCGGGACCGCGTCCCGAGAGCTCGTGTTGCGCGAGAGCCTGCCACGCTGCGTCGCGCAGCATTGTGCGCAGCGCTTCAATGTTTCCCGTTTCGGTTGCGCCTGCCAGCTCGTTTTCCCGGGGAAGGTTCGCCGCATGGTTGCACAGGGAATCTATTTGGAAGCACAGCGAACGCGGATTGCCTTGATCCCCGAGAAGCAGGTCGAGGGTGGTGGGCCATTGCGGTTGCGAGAAATAGAAGCGCCGATAGGTGATCGTGCTGTCAGCGATTTCGAGGACCGATTCAAGTGCGCTGCGGCCGAGAAGCTCGAGCGCTATTCCCCCTTGAACGAGGCTGGTGATGTTGGAAGCCCGTTCCAGGCGGCGTCCGATTTCCAGGAAACGCCATCCGTGCCCGCGCGTCATGTTCTCCATTTCCATTCCGGAAAACGCAGCAAGGTCGACGACGAGCGTGTTCAGGAGCGCGAGTGCCTCAGAGACGGGAATGCGTCCCGGTCTCGGACGGCCGTCCACCTGAAGTTTATTGATGATGCGCCACGTGTCGGATGAGAACCGGTCGCGCAGTGCGAACGCGATATGGTTGAGCCGTCCCAGCACTTCGCGGAGCGATCCGAGGCGCTGGGTTTGGTATATCAGCGCATAGGCTTCGCGTTCAACGGCAGCGAGCGTGTAGCGTTCGCGAAACCGTTGCGGAAACAAATCAAGCTCAACCAGCAGATGGATGAGCGCGCCGAGCTCGGGAGTATCGTCGGTGCCCGATTCGCCTGAGAGGCGCGCGAGCAGGCAACGCAGAAGCCGCACTGTATCCTCGAGCCGCTCGGTGTAACGGCCAAGCCAGAAAAGGTTTTCCGCGATGCGGCTGGGAAGTTCGGCGGCGCTGCGCTCGACCGGGACCATTTGGGGGTTGGGCAGCAGCAGCGTCATCTGGCTGACGGGTTCATCGGATATCACCCACGCATCCTTGCTTCCGCCGCCGCTCTGCATTGAAACCGTCAAACGTTCTGGCGCGGTGGAGAATCGCGCGAGCCCGCCGGGCATCGCAACGAATCCATCGCGCGCGGCGCAGATGTAAGTCCTGAGAACGATTGGCCGCGGCTCCATGGTGTCGCGTTCCAGCACAGGTGCCGTGCTGAGGGAGATTTGTTCCTGCGCTAGAAAATCGTGCGGTGCGGCATCGATTTCACGAATCAGCTCGGCGCGGGCGGTGTCGTCCAGCGAACCTCCAAAGACGGGTTCGCGGCCGCCGCCAAAGGCAGGTTTCACGACCAGTTCCGGCAAGTGATCACGCACGTATTGCTGTTCCTTTTCCTGGCCGCACCACCAGGTCGCCACCGACGGCAACTTCAATTCTTCGCCGAGCAAGCGTTGCGCAAGCGTCGGCAGAAATGCGGCCAGCGCAGGCGTTTCAACGGCGCCGCTCCCGAGCGAGTTTGCAACGCTGACGTTCCCCGCGCGAATCGCCTCGATCAATCCAGGAACGCCGAGCATCGAGTCGGGACGCAGTTCCAGCGGATCGCAAAAGGTGTCGTCGGCCCGCCGCAGGATCACATCGACTGGCTGGAGTCCTTCGAGCGTCTTCAGGAAAACGCGCCGATCACGCACTGTGAGATCTGCTCCCTCGACCAGGGGGAACCCGAGATAGCGCGCCAGGTACACGTGTTCGAAATATGTCTCATTGTAGGGCCCGGGCGTGAGCACGACGATGTGCGGTTGTCCGTGCGGTCGCGATGCGATTGACTGCAGCGTGTCGCGCATCAACTGGAAGAAGGCGGCGAGGCGTTCGACGCGGCATTCTCGAAATTCGTCGGGCAGGATTCGCGACAACACAATGCGGTTCTCGAGCGCATAGCCCGCACCCGAAGGTGCCTGGGTGCGATCGGACAGCGCCCACCAGCGGCCGTCAGCGGAGCGCGCGAGGTCGACCGCGTGCAGGAACAAAAAAATATTTCGCGGCAGAGAGATTCCGTGGCAGGGTCGCAAGTAACCCGGATTTGCGTAGAGAAGTGCCGACGGCAACACGCCCTCGCGAATCAATGCTTGCGGGCCGTAGAAGTCGGCCAGCACGAGGTTTAGCAGGCGCGTTCGCTGGATCAATCCCGCCTCGAGCGCCTGCCATTCCGCTGGCGGGATCACGAGGGGCATCAGGTCAAGTGACCACGGACGTCCAAGGCCCTGGTTGTCGCCGTAAACATTATAAGTGACGCCGCTCTCACGCAGAATGCGGCGGGCGGTGTCGCGGCGGCTGATGCGATCCTGCGGGCTGAGGCGGTCGAACGATTCAATCAGCTTGTGCCAGTGAGGACGCGGGACGCCGCCGGACATCATCTCGTCGTACACGTCTCCAACGGATCTATATCCTTGCAGGACGGAAGTGGCGCTGTGTCCGGGGTCAGCCAAAGTCATGGGTTCTCAGAAGTTGGCAGCAGATTGGGGCGGAAGCAATCCACGCCGTAGCGCAGACCTCCGGGTCGGCTGTATAGCAGGAAACCTGTGTTACGCGAATTGGGGCTGCCGGCATTCGGTTGTCGCGGATCACACCGTGCGGAGGTCCAGCGTGAAAGGGTGTTCGGGATTTTGCTGAACCGGCTTCACATGGATCCGGCCGGGCGTGTGACCTTGACGGAAGAATCGCGAGAGACGCCGGCTTTCAGCTTCGTAGCTGTTCACCGGGAAGGTGTCGTAACTGCGACCGCCGGGATGAGTCACGTGATAGGTGCATCCGCCCAGCGAGCGCTCGTTCCAGGTGTCCACCAGGTCAAAGCGCAGGGGCGCATGCACGCCAATGGTCGGCTGCAGGCAATGCGGCGGCTGCCAGGCGCGGTATCGAACGCCCGCTACGGCTTCGCCGTTTGTTCCCGTGGGATGCAGCGGGACACGATGTCCATTGCACGTGATGGCAAATCGGTCATTGATCAGCCCGCTGGCCTTCACCTGCAGCCGCTCGAGTGAGCTGTCGACATATCGCACGGTTCCACCGCTGCCCGATTCTTCGCCGAGCACATGCCAGGGTTCCAGAGCGGTGCGGAGTTCAATTCGAATGTCGCGCTGATCAAGATCGCCGATGCGCGGGAAGCGAAATTCGAAATGCGGCGCGAACCATTCGAATTCAAATGGGAAGCCTGCCTCGCGGAGATCCGAAATGACGTCGCGAAAATCCGTTTGGCAGAAATGGGGAAGGAGCCAGCGGTCGTGAATGTCCGATCCCCAGCGGACAAGTTTGTTGGTGTAGGGCTGTTTCCAGAATCGTGCGATCAACCCCCGCAGCAGAAGTTGCTGGGCGAGGCTCATCTGCGGATGCGGCGGCATTTCAAACGCGCGCAATTCCACAAGACCCAGCCTCCCGCCGCTGCTGTCGGGAGAAAACAACTTGTCGATGCTGAATTCGGCCCGATGCGTGTTGCCGCTGGAATCGATGAGGAGATTGCGAAACAACCGGTCGGCAAGCCAGGGAGGACACCATTCGCCGGCGTCGGGCAATTCGCGAAAGGCGATCTCCAGTTCATGCAGGGAATCATTGCGGGCCTCATCCACACGGGGTGCCTGCGACGTGGGACCGATGAACAGGCCGCTGAACAACCAGCTGAGTGACGGATGATTCTGCCAGTAGGAGAGCAGGGAGCGGAGCAGGTCGGGCCGTCGCAGGATGGGCGAGTCCTGCGGTGTTGGGCCGCCGATGACGAGATGGTTTCCGCCACCCGTTCCAGTGTGACGTCCGTCGAGCATGAACTTCTCCGTCCCGAGCCGCGTCTGTCGCGCCTCGTCATACAGCACCGAAGTGCGTTCCACGAGCTGGGGCCATGATGAAGAGGGATGCAGATTGACCTCGATGACGCCGGGATCGGGCGTGACGGCAAGCTTCTGGAGGCGCGGATCGCGAGGCAGAGGCTCGCCTTCGATGATGACTGGGTAACCGATCTCCGAAACAGCTGTCTCAATCGCAGAGACAAGCTCAAGAAAATCGTCTGCGCTCGAAACGGGCGGAAGGAACACGTGCAGCCTGCCATTGCGTGGTTCAACACAGAGGGCCGTGCGCACAACCCATGGAGCGGACTCGCCTTGCGATGGCGCTCGAAGATTTTCGCGTGGGGACAACGCTTGCGACCGCTGCCCCGTTACCATCCCCGTCGCTGCGGGCAAGGGTGCGCCCTTGAGGAACGGTTGGTGCAATCGCGTTTTTGGCTGCGGATATGTGGACGCCAACTCTCGCAACGAAGGTGCCGAAGGATCGACAGGGCAGACATGCGGGAACTCCGCGTCAGCAACCCATGGCATCGAATCCAGCGGCAGGCGCAAACCCATGGGAGAATCGCCCGGAATGAGCCAGAGGGTTTCGTTGTCTCGGAGGAACCACGAGCCCGAACGCCACCCTGCCGCTTCGTCAGCCGCGCTGCGGCGGATCGGCAGCGCATAACCTGTGACCGAGCCAAGGCCTTGTTGGAAGATGCGAGCGATGCGATCCCGTTCGGTCTTGTCCTTGAGGCGCGAATTGCCAGGAGTGACGTTGCTGGGAAGGCGTCGTTCCTTCCACGTGTAATAGAAAACATCTTCATACGCGGGCAGGACGAATTGCGAATCAATGCCGAGCACCGTGGCGATGTGTGCAATAAGTTCGCGGGCTTCTGCCGCGCCATGCCCGTAATCGTGGGATTCATCCGCGATGAGCAGATCATCGTTCCAGATTGGGACGCCATCCGTCCGCCAGTATGCAGCGAGTGCCCAGCGAGGAAGCGGTTCGCCGGGATACCACTTTCCTTGTCCGTAGTGCAGGAGCGCGCCGGGAGCAAAGCGGTCCCGTAGACGCCGGATCAATTCGCCTGACATGATTCTCTTGCGGTCCGAAACGGCGGTGAAATTCCATTCGGCACCGTCAGGATCATCGATCGAAACAAAGGTTGGCTCGCCGCCCATCGTCAGCCGCACGTCGTGGCGATTCAGCTCTGCATCGATCTGGTGTCCCAATGCATCGATGCTCTTCCATTGTTCTGCCGTATAGGGCCGCGTGACCCGCGGGGATTCGTGGATGCGCGTAACACGCATTTCAAAATCGAACTCAGCCTTGCACTCCTCGACGTCGCCCGTGATTGGCGCGGCCCCTGTGGGATCGGGAGCGCAGGCGAGGGGAATGTGGCCTTCGCCGGCGAGCAGACCCGAAGTGGGATCGAGCCCAATCCAGCCAGCGCCTGGCAGGTAAACCTCGCACCACGCATGCAGGTCCGTGAAATCGGATTCGGCGCCGCAGGGGCCTTCAAGCGGTGTGACGTCGGGCTTCAACTGAATGAGGTAGCCGCTGACAAAGCGTGCCGCCACGCCGCAATGCCGCAGCAGCTGGCAAATCAGCCAGGCGGAATCGCGGCATGACCCGCTTCGGCGGGTCAGGGTCTCTCCAGGTGTTTGAACCCCCGGCTCCATGCGGATCGTGTAGGTCACGTCCTTCCACACGCGCTGATTCATTGCGACGAGGAAGTCGATCGTGCGAACGGTTTCCGACTTCAAAAGGATTTCGGCGCGGAGATCGTCCGCATATTTGGAAAACCCAGGCGTGGTGTCGCATCGGCGCAAAAACGGCTCGAGCTCGTGGTCCAGAGCCGCGGGATACTCAAAGGGAAATGATTCGACAGCAGGTTCGAGGAAGAAATCGAACGGATTGTAAACGGCCATTTCGACAACGAGTTCGACTTCCACGCTGAGCTCGCGCGTCTTCTCCGGAAACACAATCCGTGCGAGGTAATTCGACTGAAGATCCTGCTGCCAGTTAATGAAATGCTTCGGCGCCCCGACGTTCAGCGAATAGCTGAGGATTCGCGTGCGCGCGTGTGGCGCGGGGCGGAGGCGGACCACCTGTGGCCCGAGCATGACGGCGCGGTCGTAGCGGTAGCGGGTTTTATGATGAAGTGCAACGTGAATGGCCATGTGGTAATCCCTGGGAACTGGAATTGGATGCAAACGCCGGCTGTGCGGAAATGCTGCATCCGCGCGAGTCGTCAGGAGAATGAAATGCGCAGCTCACGATTGCGATTGGGTCTGGGTCATCGGGGCGGCGGGCGGCGTTTGCCTGTGGCGGGGCTCACGGGTTTTGAGCGCAAAGAACACCTCGTAAATGCCGTGCCCCAACTGATTCAGGCGGGTTTGCAGTTCGTCGAGATATTCGTGAAGCCCGTAGGAAATGATTTCGTCCACGCTGGCAAAACTGAGGTCCGAGCAGAGTTGCCCCATCAATTTCTCTGGCGCGAATTGGAAGGTTCCGACAGGTGTCCCGGAGATCGAGTGCAGCGAATCCCGCGCGGCGAGCAGGCAGAACTGGATCGCGCGTGGAAATTCCCGATCCAGCATCAGGAACTCAACGACGCCACGCGGCGAGATGCGTCCGTGGCGCTTGCGGTACATCTCGAATGCGGAAGCCGAGCGGAGCACCGCGGCCCATTGCGTGTCGTCGATCGGCGTTCCCACATCCTCAACCGAGCTGAGCAGAATGTAATATTTCACGTCAAGGATGCGCGACGTCTTATCCGCCCGTTCCAGCATGCGTCCAAGCCTGGAGAAGTGCCACGCCTCGCTATGGCTCATCGTTGAGTCCGTGATGCCCGTGAACGTATGGCTCGCGAGCTTCACCTCGTTGAGCAGCGCCTGCGGTGCATCGAGGCTTCGAAATTCCGGCGCGGGGGCGTTCAACAGAAGGTAGAACTTGTTCAGGTGCAGCCACATCTCTGACGAAATAATTTCGCGCACGGTGCGGGCGTTCTCGCGCGCCGAACGAACGCAGGAATAAATGGAATTGGGATTTTGAGGATCGCTGATGAGGAAACGCAGCACGTTTTCCTGCGTTGCGAGGCCGTAGCGCTCGGTGAAATCCTCACGGTCGCCGCTTGTGTTCACCAGCGGGTCCCACTGTTTGTCCTGGATGAATGGCGCGTCCAGGGTGAGTTGGAAGTTCACCTCGATGAAGCGGGCGACGTTCTCAGCCCGTTCCACGTAGCGGCTCATCCAGTAAACCGAATCGGCAACACGACTTAACATACAACGCGATTTCAGGCAGATGCGAAGGCGCGGGCGGCAGGGTCGATTCGATCCCGCTCAATCTCTTCGGAATCGGCGAGGACCCAGGTGTCCTTGCTTCCGCCGCCTTGCGAAGAATTCACGACGAGCGATCCCTTGCGGAGCGCAACGCGCGTGAGGCCGCCTGGCAAAACAAAGGTTTCCTTGCCGCACAGGATGTAAGGGCGCAAATCCACGTGCCGTCCCTCGCAATGATCGCCAACGAGCGTGGGGACGCGCGAAAGCGAGAGCGTGGGTTGCGCGATGTAATTGCGCGGATTTGCGCTGATCCTGTCGGCGAAGTCGGCGCGCTCCTGCTTGCTGGCATGAGGGCCGACCAGCATGCCGTAGCCGCCTGACTCGTTTGCGGCCTTCACGACGAGCTTATCGAGGTTCGCCAGCACATGTTTCAAATCCTTTTCTTCTGAACAGATGAAGGTCGGAACGTTCGGGATGATGATGTCTTCGCCGAGGTAATACTTCACCATCTTGGGAACGTAGGCGTAGACCACCTTGTCGTCGGCCACGCCCGTTCCGGGGGCGTTTGCCAAAGCGACGTTGCCTGCGCGATACGCTTCCATCAATCCGCGCACGCCAAGCATCGAGTCAGGCCGGAAACAATCCGGATCAAGGAAATCGTCGTCAAGGCGGCGGTAGATCACATCGACCCGTTCAAACCCTTTCGTTGTCCGCATCAGCACGACGCTGTCGTCTACGATCAGGTCGCGTCCTTCCACAAGTTCAACGCCCATCTGCTGCGCGAGGAATGAATGCTCGAAGTAGGCGGAATTGTGAATGCCCGGCGTGAGGAGAACGACGCGCGGTTGTGTGACGTGGTCGGGTGAAAGAAACTCGAGCATGTCGCGGAGCTTCAGCGGGTAATTCGCCACGGGCCGAATGCGCGTGGTCGCGAACACCGACGGAAAAAGGCTCTTCATCACCTGGCGATTTTCCAGGACGTAGGAAACGCCCGACGGACAGCGCAGGTTGTCTTCAAGCACGTAAACCTGCCCATCGCTGTGCCTCACGAGGTCGGTGCCCGTCACGTGGCACCAGATGCCCCGCGGCGGATTGAAACCCATGCACTGCTTTCGAAATGAGCGGGCGGAACGAACCACCTCGCCGGGGATGATCCCGTCGCGAATGATTTTCTGGTCGTGATAGATGTCGTCGATGAAACGATTCAGAGCCTGGATGCGCTGCTTCAGGCCTCTTTCGATCCAGCTCCATTCCGCGGCCGAAACGATCCGCGGCAGGATGTCGAACGGGAAGATCTTTTCCACGCCCGCCTGTTCGCCATAAACATTGAACGTGATCCCCATCTGCAGCAATGATTGTTCGGCAGCCTTTTGACAGTTCAGGATTTTGTCGTCGGGAAGTTTCTTCAGGGCGTCGAGCAATCGCCGGCCGCACGAACGTGGCAGGCTCGGCGATGCAAACATTTCATCGTAAAAATCGCCGACCTCGTAATTGTCAAAACGCATATTTGATCCGTGCAACACGGCGCATTGCCGCGCAGACGATCCTTAAGCACGGACGAAGCCAGCCTCGACGCTGAACGCTGCTTCGCCAATGGCTGAACGGGTTTTGTTCAAAAGAGGCCTGTTTGCAGCGCGAAACCAATGGTGAACCGTGGAAAGATGGCGCGACGGCGTGGTCTTATTTATCCCGGGTGGCAAATTGTGAACCGAAGCAGTGCCCCTGCGCCTCACGGAACAACACGAACCCGCAAGAACAACGCGTCGTTGAGGGCCGTGGAGGTCCAGGAAGTGATCGTGCCCGCAGACGGAATGTCGCCGCTCACGTCCGTCCATGGATCGACGCCCGGGCGCGGGCAGCTCACAATCCGATAGGTTTTGCCTGGGACACTGCTCCACGCGACTGTGATTGTTCCGGTTTGTTCGTGATGCGACTGCACGATCCGCAAAACGGAGGTTGCGTCGTTCGGATTTGTCCCCGCAATCGTCTCGTCCGCGTCTGCCATTCCGTCGCCATCTGAATCGTTGGCTGTGGGAGGCGTCGACGTCAGGGTCGCAAATATTCCCTGGCTGAGGTTCAGGTACGTTCCGCTGCCGGAGATCTGCGTCTTCACAGCGCGTACCATGTAGGTCCCGGTTGTCGTTGTGGGATGAATGTATTGGGCTGTGGTTATAGGGGATGCAGTCACGCGCTCGAACGGACCCGCGGCGGTGCTGGCGCGGTAGACATGATATCCTTCGACGGCGTTTGGGGATGGGGTCCAGGAGAGTTGCGCGCCGCCTGGCACCGACGTCACGTTCAGGGCGCTGCCAGGCGCGACCGCATGCAGGCGCAACGTGGGATCGCCCATCAGTGCGACGTGCACCATTCCGGCGGACTGGTTCACGTCATTCCAGTAAAGATTTCCCATCCCGTTCGTGGGATTGTTTTGTGTCAATCGAGCCGCGTATCCGATCGTTTCACCCAGAGCCATGTGATGAGCGAACCAGTGCGGCGCGCCAGCGTACACGCATGCCAGTCCGTAGTCGGGCGTTGCGAGCACAGCGCGCATGATGTTGTCCTCGGTATCCCAATCGCCCATGTGGCTGCCGAAAAGCATCGTGAAAACCGTTTTCACGTTCATCTCGATGAAGTCGGTGGTGCGTCCGCCGTTGAAATTTGCGGTGCCTCCGAGATACGCGATGCTCTGCGAATCAGCGCCGCCATTCGCATACGACCAAAGATAGCTGTCCGTGGTGAGAATGGGCAGAAACTCGTTCTGCTGCGCGATGCGGATCTGCGAGGCGCCGAAGAATGGAGCGAAGTTGCGCCAGCCACTGACGGCAAATGCCGCGCCTTCGCGGGCGCCTGCGCCATCGTAGACGAGGCCGCGAGGTTCCGCTGTGTAAAGTGCATGCCGAAAACGATGATTCTTGTTCAGGTAATTGCGCAGGAGTTCGACTTCGGATGGGAACGTCGGCGGTCCCATCCACTCTTTTCGACCCGGCATGTTTGCGAGATCCACGCGGCCGATTTGCAGTTCAACAGGCGACGGGAGAAAGCTTTGGTCGAACTTGCCGTCGCCTGGAATGTTCCAGCGGCGTTCTGGTTGGGCGAACGTGGTGTTCACTGTTGAATCCGTCCACGTGCCGTCCATGTCGGCGTAGTAAAGATCCGCGGGCCATGCGCCCTGGATCTCGAAGTGATCATCGGGCGCCATGTCTCCGGAATAAGGGACTGGGACATGGCCGAGCAGCAACAGCGCTTTGACGTTGGCAGGGTCTGCATCATGCGCGGATTTGATCAGGGCCTTCACAGCAGGCGGAGTCGCATTGCGTGAGACGTCGTGCCGCAACACCTGCCAGCCGTCGCCCACGAGGTCCCGTTCCAGGCGCGCGATCTCGGAAGCGAGTGGCGCCGCCATGGTGTCATCCACGATGAGGACGATCTTGCCGCGCTGTTCCGTGATGGGGGCATTGATTCCGGCGAAGATGTAGCCATATCCGTTGTAGGCCGAAGTGATCTTGCGGATTTGGTATTCATACGCGCCGCCGAGTTGCACGTCAGAGTCGATGTAGGTGAGTGTTGAGCCGGCAAGTGTCACGCCCGTTCCCCAGGTCAAATCGTTTTTGGATTTGCGGTGAACCGTGTAGCTGGAAGGCACCTCGTTTTGGTCCTGGGGCCAGGAAAGAGTGATGCGGGGAGGGGATGTTTCAACTGTGGCACTGGCTTGCACTGCGAATTCCCACGTGCGATCCCCTGCGGACGTGTCGGATGCGAGAAGGGTTGCAACGCTCACAAGGAGCGAACGTGCGGCATGCCGGAAAATTCTGGAAAGCATCGCCAGAATGTCCCTGCAGCGGGACGTGGGGCAATGGGGTGTTTCGACTCGCGCCTCCAGAGTTCCCCTCCCTCTCTTCCATTCGGAATGGAGGAGAGGGTTGGGGAGAGGAGGTGCTTTAGGCTCAACCGACCCTGCCGTAGAATTCCTCCACGACCTGTCGGAACGTGTTCTCGCCAACGTTGACGATTCCCATCTCACGCCGGGCATTGTCCTCGGAATCGCTTGCGTGCGCGGCATTCACCATGATGGTTTGTCCAAACTCGCGGCGGATCGATCCCGGGGGCGCCTTGGAGGGATCCGTGGGCCCGAGCACGTCACGAATTTTCCGCACTGCTTCGACACCTTCATAAACCAGCGCGATGCAGCGTTCGGTTCCAGGATTGTTCCAGTCCGACTGGGGGATTTCTCCCGGCGCGTGACCCGACATGAACTTCACGATGTTATCGAACTGGTTGTCTCCAAAAGCCGGCCCGAGCAGGCCGCCCAGCTGCTTCTCAACGTCGGCACTGAGGCGGAAATTGAATTCCTTTTCAACGGCTGCTTTCGCCTTCGATCCAACCATGTCACTCAGCTTGGTGCGCAGGACTTCTCGGACGGGGCCGTAAAACTCCAGCGCCTGCGACACGCTCATGCGATGGAGCTTGATGCCGACAATGAACAATCCGGTGCGCGAAAAGAAATCGATGACGTTGCCGGGCCGGCCGGAGGGAAAGCGGAAGTTCTCGGGCTTGATCAGGACGAGGGTCCGCTGCGGCTTGTCACCTGATGGGTAGGAAATGATGTCCTCAAGCACTCCGCCGTCCGATTCGGAATACTTCGTCCAAAGCTTCAATTTAGCTTCGCATTCATCGCGCGTCGGCGGCGCCAATACGGCGGGCTCGAAATAACGAACCTGCCCGTTCTCGTCGGTGATCAGGTCGCCATAGGTGTCGCGGATGGTCTCGCCACCACGGCGTTCAGGACTGATATTCCCGACCACGGAACGTGTCTTGCGGACGGCATCCTCCCCGCGGAACAACAACACCATCGCACGGCGGCGTCGCCCGGTTTTGGAATCGGGCGAAAGGTTTTGGAGGATATAATTGTAGATCAGCTCCTGAATGTTGCGGTCCTGCGGGTCGTTCGCGGAAATGATCGCCTCGGAATACTGCGTCACCAGTTCCTGGCTGGGTGCGAACATGCGGGCCGCGACGAGTTCCAACCCGGTGCGGGTGATCAGGCGGCTGAGAATGCCGCCGGTACGGGATTTGTACAGCGAATACGGGGTGATGATGACGTATGCGAGCTCTTGAGCCATAGTTAAGCGTTCGTTGATTCCGGAGGTGTCGGAGCCGATTCAGGCGCGGGAGCGGCGGTTGCTTTTCCGCCGAGGATCTTAAACATCACAGTCCCGCACGTGGGGCATCTGCCTTTGATCGCCTTTCGCCCGTTCTTCATCGTTTCCTCGACCGCATCGGTGATTTCCTTCTTGGCCTTGCATTTAACGCAGTATCCTTCAGGCATAAAAAATTCCCGCCTCGACACTTCATTGCGCCGAGAGGCAGCGATGCGGCGAAGCTTACGGGCGCGTGATTGACAGCGTCAACTGGTAAAAGGGAACAGGAAACGTAAGTATTTGATTACCAACGTTTAGCAATACTATCAGAGCTGTCGAAACAACCCTGACGCCGGCGACTCAGGGCAGCGGCTGTTTGCGGAGGACTGTTTTCAGAATTTTGCCGGTGGCATTGCGAGGCAGGGCAGGGATGAGAATGATCCGCCGGGGCACCTTGTAATCGGCAAGCCGCTCGCGGACGAATTTCATCAACGCCTCAGTGTCGATACTGGCGTTCTCGTTGGGCGACACAAACGCGACGGGCTGTTCGCCGCGGCGCGGGTCAGGGTGTCCTATGACGGCGGCTTCCTTCACGTTTGGAAACTGGTAGATCACTTCCTCAATCTCGCGTGGATAAACGTTGTTGCCGTTGACCAGGAGCATGTCTTTCTTGCGGTCGGTGATGTAGAAGTAACCGTCGTCGTCGTGGTACCCGACGTCACCCGTTAGCAGCCATCCGTTGCGAAACGCCTTCGCGGTTTCCTCGGGTCGGTTCCAGTAACCAGCCATCACGTTGCCGCCGCGCACACAGAGTTCCCCAATTTCGCCAGGCCCGAGGATGGCGCCGGTTTCGTCCTGGGCAGTCAGTTCGACGTGGGGAATGGGCAGGCCGACGGAGCCCGGCTTGCGCGTTGAATCCAGCGGGTTCTTGGCTACGACCGGGCTGGCTTCGCTCAATCCATATCCCTCGATGAGCGGAATTTTGTGCTTCTTTTCGAAATCGTGCAGCACCTGGACTGGCAAGGGTGCTGAGCCGCTGATGCAGATGCGCAGTGGAAGGGGCGCCGGAAGATCAGCATTCGCCAGGCTTCGGTAGAACTGCGGAATCGCAGGAAGTATCGTGGCCCGCCGTTGATAGATTTCCTGAATCACGTTGCGGGCGGGATGCAGCGACTTGATCAAAACGATGGAGGCGCCGGTGAGCAAGGGGAGCAGGGTGCCCACGGTGAGCATGTAGCTGTGGAACAAGGGAAGCAGCACAGCGAGGCGATCTTCAGCGACACTTTGCAGGCAGATGCGGCAACTCTCCACGTTGTGCAGGAGATTCGCATTTGTGAGCATGGCGCCCTTTGGACGGCCTGTGGTGCCCGATGTGTAGATGAGAACGGCGAGGTCGCCTTCCTGGCGATTGGAGTTGCGCAGCAGGTGGGTGTCGAACTTGACGCTTCCTGGAGGGATTGGGAAGGACGCAAACGCCTGTTCTGCGTTCATCATCTGCAGCGTGGGCCGTTGCTGTTGCAGTGCGGGAAGCAGGCGGCCCAGTTCGCTGTCGGTGATCAGCACATCGATTCCGGCATCGTTCAGAATGTGGCTGACTTCGTCCGGCTTGAGGAAGTTATTGATCGGAACGACGACCGCTCCAGCGTGCAATACGCCGAAGAGCGACGAAATGAACTCGGGACAGTTTTTGAGCCAGAGCGCGACGCGATCTCCTGGCTGGACTGAGAACTGTTGCGAGAGGATGCCCGCGGCAAAGAGCGTCTGGCTCCAAAGTTCAGCATAGGTGTATGAGCGCTCGCCCCAGTAGAGGGCGGTTTTCTCCGCATGCTTACTGGCCGAATCGGCAAAGGCGCTGGCAAGATTCATGTCCGAACACTACAGCATCCCCGGACCGCGGCAAAGTGCAGAGGAGTGGAACGCCTGTCGGCGGATGCACGTGGGACGGGGGTGCAGTGTGGGAAGTTAACAGGCGTGGGCAAGGTCCACGATTTGTGCAGGGATGGCGGTTTAAGCAGGCTGAAGCCTGCGGTCCGGGGGCGGGAACTTCAGTCGCTGTGTCCCTGGTCGTTGCCTGCTTCGCAGTTCGGATAACGGTTCAACTTGAGCCAAAACTCCTTTAGCCCCTTAATGAGTTCGTCCAAACCTTCCAGATGCATGGGCTTCACAACGAAAGAGTTCGCTCCAAGATCATACGCGCGATTCACGTCGCCTGCCATTTGCGAGGACGTCATCACGATTACGGGCAGCCGCTTCACAAACGGCTGGCGGTGAATCCAGTCCAGGACGTCGAAGCCGTCGAGACGGGGCATTTTCAGGTCCAGAAGCATCAGCGTGGGAAACGGGTGCTGCAGGCGATTCGCGTAGCCACCCGTGCCGGCCAGGTAATCCACGGCTTCCTGGCCGTCGGTCGTGAACTTCAGTGCAGCGCGCACTTGCGCCCGCCGAACGGCGCGCTCCAGCAGGAAGGCGTCCTCGCGATTGTCTTCGGCAACCAGGATGGTCGTGGGATTCATGGCACATTCCTTTCCAACTCGCTTATTCAAATGATTCCACCCGGATCATGACGGGATTCCCCTTCACAGCCGGAAGCCTGGAGATCTGCGCCAGCGCCTTCCGCATCGCGGAGTTTTGCGCGTCGTGCAACATGAGAATCAGCGGCACGCTCTCTCCCTCGTGCCCTTCAGGCTGGATCACGGATGAAATCCCGATCTTCTCCTTCGCAAAGATGGCCGAAATCCGCGCAAGAACGCCCGGGCGATCGATCACGCTCAACCGCACATAGTAGCGCGACACAATGTCATCGATCGGCAACACGCGCCCGTTTGCCGCATGTGCGACAAAGGGCGGAATCCGCGCAGCGCTGCCATTCTTAAGATCCAGCGCCGCATCGGCGACATCGCTGAGAACCGCGCTGGCGGTGGCATCCTTCCCCGCGCCGCGGCCGTAGAACAAGGTGTCGCCGACCACATCGCCACGAACAAAGCACGCATTGAAGACGCCGTTGACGCTGGCAAGCACATGGGCGTTTGGAATGAGGGTCGGATACACAGACACCTGAACGCCATTGGAGGCTTTTTCGGATTTCGACGTGCGCGTTGTGGACTTTGCGGAGCGTGCGTCGATCTGCTTCACGATCCCAAGAAGCTTTATTGTGTAGCCGAGTTGCTCGGCGAACTGCATGTCGATCCGGGAAATCTGGCGAATGCCTTCTGTGTGGATCTCGTGGTGATCGACCCAGAACCCATGAGCCAGGGAAGCCAGAATTCCGATTTTGTGCTGGGCGTCAAATCCATCGATGTCGAGATCGGGCGGGGTCTCCGCGTAACCCTGTTTCTGGGCATCCAAGAGGACATCGCTGAATTCGGCACCTTCCTGTTTCATCCGTGTGAGGATGTAATTGCAGGTGCCGTTCACGATTCCGTAGATGGCTGAGATTCGGTTGGCGACGAAGCCTTCACGCAAGGTCTTGATGATTGGGATTCCGCCGCACACGCTCGCTTCGTAATAAAGGCTGGCCCCGCCTTTTTTCGCCGCGGCAAAAAGCTCCGGCCCATGTGCTGAAAGGAGCGCCTTGTTTGCGGTGACGACCGTTTTTCCCTGGGCTAGAGCGGCAAGAACCATTGTCTTCGCAATGCCCGTTCCTCCAACCAGTTCAATGACGATCTGGATTGCGGGATCATTGATGACGTCCCTCCAGTCCGTGGTGAGAAGATTGCGATCGATGGGGTAGGGGCGGGGTTCGTCGATCGCTTTGACGGCGATCTTGCGGAAGGCGAGTTGAACGCCGAGGCGGGCGGCCATCAGCGCGCCATTCTGTTGCAGTGCGTGAAAGACACCGCTCCCCACTGTTCCTCCGCCTATCATTCCGAGAGTGACCTGCTGCATAAGGCGGCAAAGAATGGAGGGAAACTTCGCGGGGGACAATTGTTTTCCCGCGGGGCTCAGCATTGCGTTGTAGAGCGCAGGTCTCTCCCCGACGGTCTCGCAAGTTTCCAACCTGCTGGCGTTTGACCGCGCGGTGCCGGGCTTGGAAGCGAGCGATACCGCAGATTTTGGCACTGCAGTACGATCAGGGCTGCGCTGCGGCGACCGTCAGGTGGCGAGGACCTTTTCGAGCAACTGGTTCAGGCGGTTGAGCATCGTTCGCGGATCCTCAAGCAATCCCGCTGCAACGCGCGCGTTGTCGAGCACCTGCTCTGCGACACTTTGGGCCAGGGCGGCATCCTTTTGGCGCATGGCATCGAGTCGCGCCATGATCGGATGCGCAGGATTGATCTCAAGATCATGCCGCGCGGCGGGAGTGCTAGTGTCGTCCTTTTTCATCGCCTGCATGATCCTTCGCATGCTGGACGTCATGAATTTGTCCGCGTCAACGACGAGCGCGGGGCTGTCCACAAGCCGTTGGGACAGTCGCACCTCGCCGACCTTGTCGCCGAACGTTTCCTTAAGCCATTTCGCGAGCGCCGTGGCAGCGTCTTCTGAAAGGCCGTCCTTTTTCGCACTGAGGTTGAGCTCGGCTTTTTCTGCGAGACGCAGCGGTTTGTCCCCAAAGCTGTGGAGGTGTTCCATCACAAACTCGTCCCACGGATCGTACAGGAACAGCACTTCGAACTTCCTCTCGCGGAACACCTCAAAGTAGGGGCTGCTTTCCGCGGCGGCACGGTTTGGCGCGAGCAGGCAATAAATCTCCTTCTGTTCTTCAGGCATGCGCTTCACGTAATCGGCCAATGACGTGAGCTTGCCTTTTTCGAGCGACGACGATTCATACCGCAACAGTTTGCCGAGGGATTCCTTGTGCATGAAATCGGTGACCACGCCCTCCTTCAGGAAGCGCTGGTATTCCAGGTAGAATTTCTCGTAAGCGGGTGCATCTTTCTCCGCCTGCTCGTCGAGATGCTTCAGAAGGCGGCTGGTCAGCACCTTGTTCAGCTTCTGCATGAGCGACGTATCCTGCATCGTCTCGCGCGAGATGTTGAGCGGCAGATCCTCGCTGTCGACCACGCCCTTGAGGAATCGGAGCCACTCGGGAAACAGGCCTTTCGCCTTTGATTGAATCAGCACCTTGCGGCAGTAGAGGTTCACTTCGGAATCGATGCGGCCCATGCCCATCGATTCAAAATTCTTCTGCGGCACGAAGAGCAGCGCCTGGATTGCGAGCGGGGCGTCGGCGCTGAAATGAAGCCGATAGAGCGGCTTTTCGTGATCATGCCCGACGAACGTATAGAATTCGTTGTATTCCTCGTCCTTGATCTCGTTCTTGCTGCGCGCCCAGATCGCCTGGATCGTGTTCAGACGCTTGCCGTTTAGTTCAATCGGGAAGGGAACAAAGCTCGAATAACGCTGGATGATTCGTTCGATCGTATCCGCATTGGCGAACTCCTTCGCCTCGTCCTTCAACTCCAACGTGATGCGCGTGCCGCGCGGCAGATCCGCAGCCGGGGACAGTTCGTATCCGCCGCCCCCTTCACTCGTCCATTGCCATCCCTGTTCGTCCGGTTTGAATGAGCGGCTGAGCACCACCACACGTTTGGCGACCATGAACGCCGAATAAAATCCGACACCAAACTGGCCGATCAACCCGACGTCCGGCTTCTTGTCTTCTGCCAGTTGCTTCACGAAGGCCTTTGTCCCGGAATGCGCGATCGTTCCGAGATTCTCGACCAGCTCGCCATGCGTCATTCCGATGCCTGTATCGGCGATGGTGATCGTTCCGGCGGTGTCATCAGTGGTGATTGAAATCGAGGGTGCGATTTCCGATTGCAGGACGGCGCCGCCCGAAGCCTGGTTGAAGCGCAATTTTTCACAGGCATCCGCGGCATTGGAAATCAGTTCGCGAACAAAAATCTCCTTATCGGTATACAGCGAGTGAATGACGATGTTCAGCAGTTGCTGAATTTCCGCCTGAAAGTGATGCGTTTCCGTTGTGCTCATGGCGATTCAATAAAGAACGGGAATGGGTGGCGTCAAGTGGGCGCGAGCGAAGCGGTTTCTAAAAATGCCCTCGGCGGCTGCAAAAGAGTTTACGCGGCGCGTGCGTTGAGCATGGAACCGAGCCCGAAACCAATCGCGACTGCGACGAGGCAGAGAATCAGCGAGAGCGCGATGTTTCCGCTGGCGGCGAGCCAGTGCCGATGCTGCAGGAGTTCCAACGTTTGCAGGCTGAACGCCGAGAAAGTGGTGAACCCGCCGCAAACTCCTGCCATGAGGAACTGGCGCATGCTGGGAGTCAACGCCGTCCGCCCTTCCGCAACCGCGAACGACGCGAGGATTCCAATGGCGAACGAGCCGAGAACATTCACT
>DASPIL010000006.1 GCA_035629175.1 Verrucomicrobiia bacterium
GAGGGCGGCAGCATGACGCGCGTTGCAGAAAAAACCGGACTCGAGCGCACCCACCTGTACCGCAAGCTCAAGCAGCTGGGCGTGGAGCCGAGCAAGGTATCCCGCAAAGGGTGATTCCCGCCACGCTCGTCATCGGCGCCAACCCGGCTGCGCGGGAAGCAGCCATTCGCGCGGCGCTTGCTCCCGCAGAACACACTGCCATCATTCTCGAGGGCATTCCGGATACCCAGTCCGGCCTTGAATCCGCAATACCGGCGCCGCGGATCGCGCGCATCGCCCCCGGCTGCGTGTGTTGCACCGGCAACCTCACGCTGCGCGTCTCACTCAACCGGCTGTTACGCACGAAGCCGGACCGGCTTTTTATCGGTGTGGCAACGTCTGCCCACATTGCACAGATCCGTGCATTTCTTTCTGCTCCGCCCTACGACAATTTACTCGCGCTGACTAAAGATTTGCACGCCTGATGCCGTTCCTGATGACAGGAACATCATTTATCCGGCGCGGCGGCCGCGGGAATCCGGCATCGGCTTGAAATCCATGCAGGTGGCCCCATTTTTGCATCATTGGTTCCGGGTCACCTGGAATTTATCCCGTACCAGAAGGAGCGCAAAAATGAACTTGATCTACAACAGCGAGCAGTACAGCGTCGTAGAGTTCGGCGCCGACGACAGGCGCGAAGCCTTGCGCTTTGGCGGATATGAAATCATGGACAAATCCGGCAAGCGCGAGATCTTCATTGGCGGCACGCTCGCCAAGTCATTCCGCGAAGAGGTGGAAAACCTGATCGCAACCGAACCGACGGTGGAAGAGATTGACGACTTCCTCGGCAAATACGACGCACTGATGCGTCAGCCAGTCACCCTGCACTAATTACAAACCCCCGCCACAGAATACACGGCGTTCTGTGGAGTTCCGGAACTTCGCTGCGACTGTGCCTGAGTGCTGCCCTGTGGCATGATGGCGGGCAAAATCAGTCGGCTCCCATTCCAACGCAAACCAAGTCGCGCGGGTACCACCCGTGCAGGGCGACGTCTTTGCGCTGCGCTGGAATGGGAGCCCGCCAGCGAGGTTTGGAATGAATCGGTCGAATGCAGGGAATGTGACTCGCCGCGCGAGCGCGCAGGCGTGCCGGAAGACGTGAGACGGCATGGACGCGAACTCTCGTCCCGTTACAAGCGCCCAGGAGGGCGTGCATGAACAGCTGCCCGCACTCGTTGCCAGGCATGCCCGGTCCGAGTACAGAAAGCCGTTCATGCCATACAACCGCGATGCGTTCGAGACGAGCGTCGCGGCGTGGCGCGCGGCAGGAAGCCGGCCGCTGATCCTCGATGCCGGTTGCGGCGTCGGCCTCTCCACTCGCCACCTCGCGCGCACGCATCCCGCGCACTTCGTCATCGGCGTCGACCAGTCGGCGGATCGCCTCGCGCGCAATACCGCGTGGGAGGGCCCCGTGCCCGCCAACTTCATCTGCGTGCGCGCGGATCTCGTCGACTACTGGCGGCTGATGCTCGCCGCAGACATTCGACCTGCGAAGCATTTCATCCTCTACCCCAATCCCTGGCCCAAGATCGGGCATCTGGCTCGGCGCTGGCACGGGCATCCCGTCTTTCCCGTCATCGTCGCCCTCGGCGGCGAGATCGAATGCCGCAGCAACTGGCGCATCTACGTGGAAGAATTTGCAGCAGCGCTCGCACAGCTTTCCGGTAGTGCGGTCACTGCCGAGCGCTTCGCCCCTGCCGGCCCGATCACCCCCTTCGAAAAAAAATATGCAGACTCCGGCCACTCGTTATGGCGCTGCGCGGCGGTGCTGCCAAGTTAATTCGCCATAGTTTCCGCGGTAATTATTACCTCTCGACAATTCATATTTTTATGAAACACTTTTGGACATCGAGCATTAGCGCGCGTTTCGGGACGAAATGGTCTGGAAAGGCTTGATTTTCCTGCGTTTCAGACGAGAAATCTCCGTTTGACGGAGCACAAACGGCAGTTCTGTTCTTGTCAACTCCCGCATTTATGGCATTGTTCGTGTGACTAAAAGGCGCTAATCTCGGCCCTTGACCACGTTTTGACGGCACTCCGACTGGCAAACGCCGGGGGTACTTCCCGGCGTCGCGGCGGGGTAAAAAAACCTGCCAAAGCCGTGCGGACGACATGCCGCCGCGCCCGGTCCACACAACACGAACAAGGGTAATGCGACATGCTTAACGTCTCCAATTCTGCATCGACGACCCAGCCCGTG
>DASPIL010000007.1 GCA_035629175.1 Verrucomicrobiia bacterium
GTCCAGATTCGGAGACGATTTCGCTCCCCTCTCTCCAACTTTCTCCCCGCTCGTGCCTCACGGGCGAGAGGTTCAAGCGGTTTACAGATCGCAGTGATCTCACCCACTTTTAATCACACCGCGGCGGAGGGTGATTAAACGTGGGTGATCAAACTCGGTTGATTTTAAACTCCCCCTCTTCCGAGCGAAGCCGGAGGAGGGGGCGGGGGGAGGAGGCACTCGCCTCGTAAACAGCAGGCATCCTTCTTCATCTCTGCTATCTCTGATTCCTCCTGTTAAACGCCTTTGCGGAGGCCGAGCTGCGTCCAATCCTTAACAGGACCTCGCAGAGGGAGCAAAGGTCCAGATTCGGAGACGATTTCGCTCCCCTCTCTCCAACTTTCTCCCCGCTCGTGCCTCACGGGCGAGAGGTTCAAGCGGTTTACAGATCGCGGTGATCTCACCCACTTCTAATCACACCGGGGCGGGCGGGAGCAGGAATTGTCCTTGAAGCGCACTCCCGGCTGCCGCAAATTCCCACCTGCCAGGGCCCATGGAATGCGGACTTACAAACCCCGCCAGGGCCGGAAGGCAGCAACGGTAGTCTGCTCTGCATCTGCCGTGGTCACCCTGGCACTTTAAATTTTCGATTTGTGACTTACGCTGCATGACCGGATCGTTGCGCAAATCATAAATCCGTTGATGTAAATCATACATGTCCTCGTATCAGGTCATCGCCCGGAAGTATCGCCCACAGCGGTTTGCAGATGTCGTGGGGCAGGAACACGTCTCCCAGACGCTCGCCCACGCCATCGAACAAAACCGCATTGCGCACGCCTACCTGTTCTGCGGGCCGCGCGGCACCGGCAAAACCACGCTCGCACGCATCTTCGCCAAGGCCCTGAACTGCACAGGCGGGCCGCGCGCCGACTTCGACGTCAACGACCCCAAATGCGTGGAGATTGCCGAGGGCCGTTCCATGGACGTGCTTGAGATCGACGGCGCGAGCAACAACGGCGTGGAACAGGTGCGCGAACTGCGCGATACCTGCAAATACGCGCCGGCCTCTTCCAAGTTCAAGATCTACATCATCGACGAAGTTCACATGCTTTCCACGGCGGCGTTCAACGCCCTGCTGAAAACGCTTGAAGAGCCGCCTGCTCACGTGAAGTTCATGTTTGCCACCACCGATCCCGAAAAGGTGTTGCCAACCATTCTTTCTCGCTGCCAGCGCTTCGATCTGCGGCGCATCCCGGCATCGTTGATCGTTCAGCAACTCTCCAAGATCGCGAAGGAAGAGAAGGTGCAGATCACGCCTGCAGCGCTGCACGCGATTGCCCGCGGGGCCGACGGCGGCATGCGGGACGCCGAATCCACCCTCGACCAGTTGATCAGTTTCTGCGGCGACAGCATTGAGGAAGCGGATGTGCTGTCCATGTTCGGCCTGACGGCCCAGGGCCAGTTGATCGAACTTTCCTGCGCAATGCTGAATGGCGAGGTGGAAAATTCATTGCGCCTGCTGAACAACCTCGCAAAGGGCGGCAAGGACCTCGGACGCCTTCTATCTGATCTGTTGAACCATTTCCGCAACCTGCTGATTTTCCAGGTTTCAAAAGGCGACCTCAATCTGCTTGAAGTCTCCGAGAGTGAAGCCGGGGCGCTGCAGGAACAGTCGGCGCTCGCTTCCGCCGAGGCGCTCACGCGCATCATGGAAGTGCTTACCGACACCGAAGGCAGGCTGCGCGATGCTTCGTCGAAAAAAATCCTGCTGGAAGTCGCGTTGCTGAAAGCGATCCAGGCGCGGAATGCGTTGAGCATCGATTCCGTCCTCGAGCGGTTGCAGGAGTTGCGCGGCGGGCCGCCAGCCGGTTCACCGCCGCCGCCATTGGCACCCAGCGCTTCGGCTCCCCCTGTGCCCGCGCGCGCGCAAACCGCTGCGCCTGCAGCGAAGCCCGTGCGAACGGAAGTTGTTTCCATTCCGGCGGCTGCGGCGGCAGAACGACCAAGCTCCGCCGCGTTGGAGGCTCCTTCTGCAAATACAGCGCCTTCCGCTGAAGACGACCTCGAATTGTTGTGGGCAAAACTGCTCGAGCTTGCAGGCCGCGCAAGTCCGTTCACACGGACGTACCTATTGGAGGCGCATCCGGTTTCTTTCGTGAAAGGCCTATTCACAATTGGTTTTCCCTCTGCGTGCGAGGATCACATCGCGCTTGTGGACAACACAAAGACGCAGGCGCTGTTGAAGGGCAAGCTCGCGGAACTTGGGCATCCGAACTGCCACGTCCGCTTCGTGAAGGCAGAGCCGTCGCCCGAACGTCAACCGGTCATCGTCGCGATGCCGTCCCCCGCCCCTGCGTCCGCTTCACCTTCCCCAAGTCCGGCCAACGCGGCCAAACCGCCCCCGCGCGCCGCATCGCCTTCAACTCCGGCGAAAGACGCCCCCGCGCCGCCTGTATTCAGCAAGGAGGATTTCAAGAACGATCCGCTGATCCAGAAGGCGCTCGAAATTTTCAAGGGACAGATTGTCGACATCCGTCCCGCATCCAGCTAAGAGAAACACTTTTACAAATCATATCATGTCCAGCATCGGAAAACTCATGAAGCAGGCTGCGCGCATGCAGCAGCAAATGGAACAGGTCCAGGGCCAGCTCGCTCAACGCACAGTAGAGGCGACGAGCGGGGGCGGCGCGGTGAAGGTCGTCGCGAAATGCGATGGCTCGCTGGGATCCATCAAAATCGATCCTGCCGCAATCGATCCCAAAGACGCGCAGTTGCTTGAAGACCTGGTCCTGACTGCGGCGAACCAGGCGCTGGCGCAGGCCCGCGAAATTTCAAATGCAGAAATGGGCAAGGTGACCTCCGGATTCAATCTGCCCGGCATGGGCTGATCCGCCCCCGCCAGGGTTGTTGATTCGCAATCGCTGCCGTTGCCCGCGAGTTTTCCGCTGTGCCCCTTCCCGAGCCCATAACGCGACTGACAGCCGAGCTGAACAAGCTGCCCGGGATTGGACCGCGTTCGGCCGAGCGCATTGCTCTCCACCTGGTGCAAGCGGATCCAACCGCAGTCCGCCAGCTTGCGGAGCTGTTGGTCCAGGCGCGGGAACGGATTCATCTGTGTCCGATCTGCGCCGCCCTTACCGAGAAATCTCCCTGCGATATTTGCAGTGATTCGCGCCGGGACGCTTCGATCGTCTGCGTGGTGGAACAACCCACGGATATTCTGAGTCTGGAGAAATCCGCGACATATCGCGGGAAGTATCATGTGCTTGGCGGGAAAATCTCGCCGCTCGATGGCGTTGAGCCCGAAGATCTCCGCATCGCGCAATTGGAGAAGCGCCTCGGTGATGAACCCATCCGCGAGATTGTCATCGCCTTGGGAACCGATGTCGAAGGCGATGCAACGGGATATTACCTTGCGAAGCGTCTGGGACGGCAAGGCCTGAAGATCACCCGCATTGCACATGGCTTGCCGGCGGGGAGCGGATTGGAATTTGCGGATGAATTGACCCTCAGCCGCGCGCTCGAAGGCCGGCGGGAAATGTGAACCGATCCCGGCACAATCCGAGTGCGAGCGTTCTGGCAAAACCGAGAAACCTTGCGCCTCGTCGACAGGCACCCACTCTCCCATGATTCCCAAAGTTGTCGTTTTCGACCTTGGCAAAGTTCTGCTGGATTTCGATTACGCCGTTGCGGCCCATCGCATCGCGGAGAAGTCCACCGCGGGCGTGGAGGAATCGCGCTTCTTCATCGACCAATCTCCCCTGCTGCACCGATACGAATGCGGGACGATCACGACGGAGCAGTTCTTCGGCGAAATCTGCCAGCTTTCTGGATTTACGGGAACGTCGAATGAGTTTGCGGAATTCTTCAGCGACATCTTCGCGCCGATACCTGCAATGATACAGCTGCACGCCGATCTTCGTGCGGCGGGAATTCCCACCTATATTTTTTCCAACACGAACGACCTGGCGATCATGCATGTGAGGCGGCGGTTTCCGTTCTTCGCAAATTTTGACGGCTACATTCTCTCTTACGAGCATGGCGTAATGAAGCCCAATCCGCGGATCTACCGCGCTGTGGAGGAGAAGTCGGGCCATCGCGGACGGGAAATTGCGTATCTCGACGATCGTGCGGAGAACGTCCTGGGCGGAGCGCAACGCGGATGGAACGCCGTGCTGCACGAGTCGCCCGAGAAATCGCGGCGGGCTTTGCAGGCGCTGGGGCTGCTGCCGTCCGACGCTTAGCGCGGACCTGAGAGCGCCGGAGCGCAGACCTGGAGTCGGCTTGCGACTCGCCGCGCATTCGCGCCCGAACAGCCAAGTCGGAACGATTCCGTTGAAACAGGGAACAAACCACAAATCGACACAGCGCGGCAGACCGGCAACCAAAACGCGTGCGGTTATTCGTTTGGAAACCTGCACGTGAATCGCCAGTTGTCGAGGCAGGCGGGTTCAGGCACTCTGCGGAAACCGATTCGCCGACATCAACGTCAAACAGCCAAACGACCGAACATGCGTATGATCTCCAGCCTCTCGAAAATTTTTATCACGATCGCGACAGCCGGAACCCTGTGCTCGTCGATTGCAGCCGAGCAGAAGATTGTCCTGATCGCGGGCCGTCCAAGTCACGGGCCGGGCGAGCACGAACATAATGCGGGCGTTCAGCTCTTTAAGAAGTGCCTGGCCAATGTTCCTGGAATCCAGGTGGAAACACATTCCAACGGCTGGCCAACGAATGAAAACGCGTTGGAAGGCGCCGCAGCGGTGCTGTTTTATTGCGACGGCGGAGCCGGGCATCCCGCATTGCAAGGCGAGCGACTGCAGCAACTCGATGCGTTGCGCGCCAAGGGAACGGGATTCCTGTGCGTGCATTACGGAGTCGAACCCACGAAGGAAAAAGGCCAGAAGGAGTTTATCAGCTGGATCGGCGGGTGTTTTGAAACGCACTGGTCGGTGAATCCGCATTGGGAGCCCGAGTTCAAGAATTTCCCCGTTCATCCCATCACGCGCGGCGTCAAGCCGTTCCAAATGCGCGATGAATGGTATTACCATATGCGCTTCGCTGAGGACATGAAGGGCGTCACTCCCATCTTGTCAGCAGTGCCTTCCGCAGAAACGTTGACCCGGCCCGATGGTCCGCACAGCGGCAATCCACACGTGCGCCAGGCCGTTGAGAAGGGCGAACCCCAGCACGTAGCCTGGGCTTACGAAGAAGGCGGGAAGCGCGGGTTTGGTTTCACAGGCGGACATTTCCACAAGAACTGGGGCAACGAGAACATGCGCAAGCTGATGCTGAACGCAATACTCTGGGTCGCCAAAGTCGAAGTGCCTGCCAACGGCGTCGAGTCAACGATCACGGAAGAGGATCTCACCCAGAACCTCGACCAAAAACGGCGTCGCTAAGTCCGTTCGTCATCCACTGATCGTGTCGCGGTTGTTTCCCAGATTCTTGTAATCGATGAATTCCTGTGGATGCGTGCCGTTCAGGAATTCTTCCACGTTCGTGTAACCGTCCTTGTCACTGTCGGCCGCATTATCGGCGGGATTGTTCGGATTCAAACCGTGGCTGGTTTCCCAGGCGTCGGGCATGCCATCGCCATCAGCGTCGGCCGGCACGGATGCGGGTGAAAAGGTGAACTCAGGATAACCGCCCACCTCCTTGGGATCGCTGATGATTCCATCGCGTGTGGCCGTCTTCCCCGTGCGGACCATCTCGGTGACGCGCTGATCCACGGAATCCCGTTTCGGCAACGTCGCGCCCGCCTTGGCGAGAACCGCCGCATACGCCTCGGCGGCGGGCTGCTGCAGGAGCGGCCAGGCTTCGAAGGGCGTGTTGACGCGCGCAAGGTCCATCGGCCCGCGCATGCCCTTCCAGTTGTCCTTCGTTACGTCGGGAGCGTTCTCAAAGATGTTGCCCGCGACATACCATTTGCCGGGCCGGGGCGCGGTGGGCGGATACCAATTGCCGGGTTCGAATTCCCTGCCGGGGGAATATTGCTTGCGCTGTTCGATGCGGGCGATCGTGCTGATCATGTTGGCGTTCGCCGCAGGCCCTGCCTTGTAGTAATTGTTGATCACGTTGATCATCGAGGTCTCGTCGCCGCCGTCCATGGTTCGGTGCCGCCAGTTGAAGATCACGTTATTGCGAAAATCAAACTCGCCCGACATGCCGATCGAGGGATTTCGCCCCGTGTTGCACGCGAAGAGATTGTGATGGAACGTCGAATCCTGCCCGCCCCATGTGCCGCCGAAGGCGTGACCCTTGCCGTCCAATGCCTCACTCGAAATGCACCACTGCACAGTGACATTCATCGCCGGCATCTTTTCACGTTCGCCCGCGGGAACGCTTCGCATATAGCGATAGAGGGAGAGGTTCTCGTCCATGCCCCAGCTTGCCGAACAATGGTCCACAACGATCTGGCCTTCGGGGTTGCCGCCAATGTTGTCAGAGCCTTGTCCGCCCTCCGGATTTCCGCGCCGAACCCGCAGGTGGCGAATGATGACGTTCCGCGTGTTGATGTTCAGCGATCCATTGGCGATGCAAATGCCATCGCCGGGCGCGGACTGGCCTGCAATCGTGATGTCGGGATGGTTGATGTCGAGATTGCCCTCGAGGCGAATGATTCCGGCGATGCGGAAGATCACGATGCGAGCGCCGCTGGCGTTGATCGCTTCGCGCAGTGTGCCTGGCCCGCTATTGGCGAGATTAGTCACCGCGATCACCCGGCCACCCCTGCCGCCTGTGGTGAACATGCCTCCGCCCCACGCTCCAGGAAACGCGGGAATGGCGCTTGTGAGTGTCGGCGGCAGCGGCGGAATTTGGCCGGCTTCCACGATCGGCGCGGTCTGATCCTGTGCCGGGGCCTGGCCCCAGCAATTGAGCGCCAGCAGAGCGGCGAGGGCCAAAGTGACGGAGAATTTCGAAACTGTGTTGATCATTGTTTCCCTACTGGACTGTTTTCGCAGCGGGTTGGTTAGTCCCTAATGCAGCGGCTTTCCGGGCATTCGCGGCAGCGACGTACGAGCGATACAATTCCTTCCAGTTCCGGCCGTTGCTGTTGAGATACTGCTCCGACTTCGTCTTGTAGATTTCAAAGATTGCAGAAATCTGGTTCATGTTCTTGTAATCCACGGCCTGTTCGCGCGCCTGCTTGAGAAAGCCGCGGATCGTGGCTTCCTCCTCGGGCTTCAAATCCGGCACGATTGCATGATATCCGCGCATCGTGAACTCAACCTTTCCGATGGTGTACTTGTCCAAAATCGCCTCGACCTGTGCCTCGCTCAAGTCTTTGCGCAGGCCGGTCATCAAGGCTTCGTGAACCGAGCGTGGCATTGCAGAGTTCGCGATCACCTGCCGATCGAGATCCGTCAACTTTGCGCCCGTCGCGGGATTGATCCCGGCAGGAACGGTCGTGAACGGGTGTTCGTTGTGCCAGTCGCGAATCGTTTTCAAATGGGTGGATACAACCTCCGTGAGGCGCGCTTCGGCGGCGGGATCAGCAAGTTGAAGCGACCCAATCCACTCGCGCGCCTTCTTCTCGGCCTCGGCGTCGGATCTGGCGGCTGCTGACACAGTTGGCGCGTTAGTGACCACATTACGTGTCGCAACAACCTGCGCATTAACGCCGGGGCTGGTTGTGAACGCGATGGCAAGAAGTGCCGGCGCGAGCCATTGAGGGACGGATTTGCTGCGAGGAGAGGAGCATGGATGCATGACTCGAACCTTATCCTTACGCCAAATGATGACAAGCCTTTGTGCACGACGATCTGCGCTACGCGTAGCGCAGACCTCCGAATCTGCTGTGTCGCCCCTATAGCAGCCTACCGTGGAGGGCAGGACAGGTTTGGTAACCTGCGCTACGTCAGCCATCGTCAATTGACAACGATTGGCATCCGACCAGACTGACCCCAGTTCACCTGCCACGCGCATGCACACCACACGAACAACTCTGCCCAATACCAAAGACAAACTCGTCCCGCACCAAGGCTGCCAAACAACATACCGTCGTGCGGAGCGCCGCTGCTTTGCGGCGGTAATGGCGCTGATCGCGTGCGCGGTGGTTTCCGCTTCGGCGGCGGTCGCAACGGTTCCTTTGGTCTATGCGGTCGAAGATACAGGATCCAATAGCGCGGCGCCGCCATTGCCATCGCTCGAAAATCTTCCGGCCATTCTGCCCCTGACCGATCCATTTGAGTGGTCCGATGGAAGCGGCCGCTCCACGAATTTCTCGGACTGGCAAAGCCGTCGCGCCCAGATTAAGCGCGAGATTGAGCATTATGAAATCGGACCCAAACCGCCACGTCCTGAGAATCTCACCGCGACGTACACCAATGGCGTTCTCACCGTGCTCGTTTCGGTTGGAACCAACACGCTCACGCTGACCTCGACAGTATCGGTGCCCAGCGGTGACGGACCGTTTGCGGCTGTAATCGGAATGAACAGCCTGAACGGAAGCCTCCCTGCCGACATCTTCACCAATCGCAGCATCGCGCGCATTGCGTTCAGGCATAATCAAGTGGTGACATACGGATCCAAGAATGCGTCCGATCCCTTCTATCGCCTTTACCCGGACCTTTTTCATGCCGGCCAATACAGCTCGTGGGCTTGGGGAGTAAGCCGGATCATTGATGGCCTGGAGCTCGTTCAGAACGTCCTCCCGATTGACACCAAGCGGCTCGCTGTGACGGGTTGCTCGTACGCGGGAAAGATGGCGCTGTTTGCAGGCGCGTTCGACGAACGCATTGCGCTGACAATCGCACAGGAACCGGGCGGTGGTGGCGCCGCAGCGTGGCGCGTGTCCGAGACATTGGGCGAAGTCGAGAAACTCGGTTCCACGGATCACCGCTGGTTCATGGAGTCGATGTTCCAGTTCTCGCGTGTGAACGTTTCGAAGCTGCCGATGGACCATCATGAATTGATGGCAATGGTCGCGCCGCGGGCCTTGCTGGTTCTCGGAAATCCCGATTACGTGTGGCTTGCCGAAGAATCCGGATACGTTTCCTGCAGGGCTGCGCACGAGGTTTGGAAGGCGTTTGGCATCGCGGATCGGTTCGGGTTCTCGATTGTGGGCGGACACGGACACTGCGCGCTGCCTCCTGGACAGAGGCCCGAAGTGATTGCTTTCGTCGAAAAGTTTCTGCTCGGAAACACAAACGCGAACACCACGGTCACCATCGCGCCGGGCCACACAAACGTGAACCACGCCCGCTGGATTCAATGGTGGGGAACAGGAAATCCAACCTTTCCAACAAACGCGAACGCCTATGCCGCCACCCATGAGGCAGAGTGCGGAACGGTTGGGTCCGCATGGGAAATAAAAACGGATTCGCAGGCGTCCAACGGAAAGTTCATCCAGGCGATACCGGGACTTCGAGGGGTGCCGGCTGCGCCTGCCGGGGTTTCAAACCTGGTGACGATTTCGTTTTCAGTTCCTGCGAACGGAAACTACGCAGTCTTTGCCCGCTTGAACTGCCCGACGGCCGACGACGATTCCTTCTGGATAAAGGTGGACGAAAGTTCGTTCACAGCCCGCAACGGCTTGGTCACGAGTGGCTGGCAATGGATCCTGCTGAACAACTACAGCCTGACGGAAGGCCAGCACAGTTTGACCCTTTGTTATCGTGAAGACGGAGCCAGGCTGGACAAGATCAGCGTTTCGGATGAGCCGGTCGCCCCCGATGGCATGGGTCGCAACGCGCATAACATCTGCCCTTGAACGGCGCCGCGGTCGGCAACGGCAGGGAACCGTGAGGTTGATCGCGTTTATCGGTTCATTTGCGTTTCACGACGTCGGCCAATTGCACCCATGCCGGGGCATGGTCGCTGGCGTTGGATTGACCGCGCACCCATGTGTCCACGCCCGCATCGACGAGACGCTTCTTCAACACGGAATTGAGCAGCAGGTGATCAATCCTTAGGCCCGCGTTGCGTTGCCAATGCTGGCGAAAATAATCCCAAAATGTGTAAATCCGCTTGTTGGGAAACAATTCTCGCATCGCATCGGTCCACCCCTGCCCCACCAAACGGCGATAACATTCGCGTGTTTCTGGTTGCAACAAGGCGTCCTTCAGCCACGAACGGGGATTGTAGATGTCGAAGTCGGTCGGAACGACGTTGTAGTCGCCTGCGAGAACAACTGGTTTTCCGCTCTTGCAGAGCGCCGCTGCATGGCTGATGAGCCGCTCAAACCAGGCGAGCTTGTAATCGAACTTCGGCCCGGGCTGTGGATTTCCATTCGGCAGATAGAGACAGCCCACAATGATGCCATTCACGTCCGCTTCCAGGTATCGGCTGTGCGAATCATCAGGGTTGCCAGCCAATCCGCGCTGGCGTTCGACGGGCTCAGCCCCTCGCGCCAGGATCGCGACCCCGTTCCAGGATTTCTGACCGTGCCAAAGAGCGTGATAACCCGCGCCGCGAATCGCTTCCGCCGGGAAAACATCGTCGGCTGCCTTGAGTTCCTGAAGACAGGCAATGTCGGGTGAATCGCGCTTCAGCCATTCCAGGACATTCGGCAGGCGTGATCGAATGCCATTGACGTTGAATGTCGCGATCTTCATCAGCGTGATTGCCTGTATCGTTGCACCTCATGAACCGGTTATCAACAGGGCCCCTCCCTCCGCGCTGCCACAAAATTCGACGCGGCCATCCGCGACACGTTGCTGCGGCCGACACGGGCACACTCCTATTCAAGCGAACGCCATCGCGTGCGGCCGATCGCACGGTGCATGATCCAATATATCCCGCCGCCGACCAACACTTCGCCTGCGAGCAACCAGCCGAACCAGTCCAGCTTCCAGGCCATTATCGTCAAGGCTGACATTGCGATCGCCACGAAAGAAGCGGAGATCATCCGCAGGCCGCGGCCCGCTGACTTGCCTTCTTCACTTGGACGCGAAAACGGAACAGCCTGTCCTCCAAGGCAGGGAACCAGCGAATACAGCGGCACCAAGATCAGACCCGGCAACGTGAGCGCCAGCCCCGAATCGAAGCCGCGGAGCGCGCCTATGATTACGGCAAAAAGTGCCAGCATTGGGAGGGTGAGCAACACCAACACCGCGGCACGTGCGCCCTTGCAGAGCGGCGCCGGACCGGCCAGCGGGCTGCACCGGAACAAGTCGGCCGCCTGCCACTGCTGCGAGTATTGCACCAGATTCAATCCCAGCAGCGGAACGATCCCAATATATCCGCTCGTGAACGCCAGCGCCCATTCACGTCCATCTCCCTGGCGGGAATCGTTCATCAGGAAGATGACTGGCAACACCAGCATGGGCGCGAGCCCCGGATACACACGGAGCTTCGTTTCCCTATCCCGAAGCAGATACGCGGTCGTCAGGAGGAATGATGCACGCGCTGCCGGCTCCCTCAGCCACCACGACAACGGGACTGAATTGACAAGCCGGTCTGTGAACCGCCGGTGCTTGCGGGTTCCTGGACGTTTCACAGCTGATTCGCTTAGCGTTTGGAGCCCGACTTCATACGTTCGCGCCAACTTTCCAACTGCCAACGCCAGCACAGTCCCTGTCACCACGATGCCGATTCCCGCCAAAAGCCATGAACCGCCGGCGCCGCTCCCTGCAATGGCGTCGTCCATTCCGGCGAACCACGCAGGAGGCAACACGCCAAGCCACCAGTTGTCCGGGCCAAAATCGAAGACGAGGTTGTGTCTCGAAAGAATGCGCGGAACCATCTGCCCGCCTCCGACCGCTGCAATGGCAACAAGCATTTGCGCTAGTGTCATCAGGCCGTCCAGCCGCTCCCGTCCGAACCATCTGAGGCAGAGCTGATAGACCAGCACCACGGTCCCGGTGCAAAGCAGTGCCTGCAGCACGGAAGAAAAGAGATGAACCAGGATAAACAGTGGACCGCCATCGATGGATCCCGCTCCGACAAAGAAGCCGACGAGGTTGAACGCTGCCGCAAGCCAGAGCGACACTTCAACAAGCACACCCATCTTTGCCCAAAGCAGATCCCGGGAGGCGATGGGACGATGCAGGAGGATGTCAGGTTCTTCGCGATTGAACAGCACCTCGCCCGCCGACGCGGCCACGAACATGCCAAGGAAAACGAACGTCATGCCATGCAGGTACACGGCTACCGCGAAGGTTTTCTGGCCCAAGAAGCCGAAGGCAAGGCATCCCAGCAGTGCATACAAACCGATCGTCAGCCACAACTTGCGCCCGACAGAGGTCGGCGCCCGGTCCTTGTCGAGTCCGCGGGAACTGCGTCCGCGAAGAAACAACGTCAGAAAAAGCCGTCGCAACAGGCGGCGGGGCGGAACCGTTCGCGGAACAGCCTCAGCGGGAGAGTTCCTCATGACCGAAAGGTGTGCGCAAAATCCTGGGCCCGTTGCTCCAGTTCCGTTCCGCCAGTGAGCCGCGTGAACAGCCTCTCCAATGTGCCGGAATTGTGGCTTGCCACCAACGCGTCAGGCGCGCCGTCGAGAAGCAGGCGCCCCTTGTCTATGATGATAACCCGGTGACACACGCGCTCGACGACATCCAGGATGTGCGAGCTATAAACGATTGTTTTACCTTCGCGCGCGAGCGTCTGGATCAGTGCCTTGAAACCAACAGCGGCATTCGCATCCAATCCATCCAGAGGTTCGTCAAAGAAAACAACCGGCGGGTTGTGCAAGAGCGCTGATGTGATTACGACCTTTCGCCGCATCCCTTTTGAATAAGCGCCTAAAAGTTTGTCCGTGAGGGTTTCAAAACTGAGGTCGAAGAAGGCGATGAACTGCTGGATCCGCTCGCGCGCAGCTGCGTGAGGAATGCCATACAACGCTGCAACCATCTCGAGGTACTCGAGCCCTGTGAGCGATTCAAACACCGCGCCTGATTCCGGGACAAACCCGACGCGGCGTTTTACCTCGATCGGACTGGCACCCAGATCAAAGCCGCAGATGGTGGCGGAGCCTTCGGATGGTTCGAGCATGCCGGTGAGCATCTTGAGCGTCGTCGATTTGCCTGCGCCGTTCGGACCGAGGAAGCCGACAATCTGGCCGGCGGGAATGTCGAATGTGAGCGACTGGACTGCGACCTGGGAACCAAAGCGTTTCGTCAAGTTTTTGAGAGTGATCATGCCTTGCGATCGCGACGTTACGCAGAAATCCGAATCGATGCCAGTTCGTAGCGCACAGGAGCGGCGACTTGCAGCCGGCTTGGAAGCGCGGCGATACAGCCCGTCCTCCGTAGCAGCCAAATGCGGAGGGCAGGACAGGTTCGGAGACCTAGGCTACTTGGCGGCCCGGCAAAATTTACTGTCCTGCAGTAGGACAATTTGTCCGTTGTCCGCGAATTTTACGTTAAATCCGGGCAGTTTCGACAGGGGCATACGTTTTGCTCCGCCAGCGGCATGACCCTTGGCAATTCAGGCAGGCGTGCGCTCCGTTATTGCACAGCTCTTTCCTTGGCACTTGCCGGTGCCACGGCGCATGCAGCCGAAACAGGCAGCGAGGAACGGCTTCGCCTGCTTGAGCGCCGAAACCAATTGCTGGAGTCACAACTGCAGAAGCAACAGGAGATGATCGAGTCGTTGACACGCGAGGTCGGCAACATCCGCCGCTCTCAGGATCAATCCGGCGACTCCCCCGCGGCGGACGCTTCCTCGACGGGGATTCGCCTCGGGAATCTGCATCTCAGTGGTGAAGCGGGGATCGCCTTCTTCAACACGGGTTCCGCGGGTTTCGCACCGCATTCCGAGTTCCGTGTGGACGAAGCGCGGATCTACCTTGAGGCGCCCATCTGGAACGAAGTTTACTTTTTTGGCGAGTTGAACCTTGCAACTCGCGAGGACTCAGACCTCAGCGCTAAGCTGGGCGAGTTCTACCTTGATTTCGAAAACATTTCTCAACTCTGGGGCCGCGACACCCAGCTGAATTTGCGCATCGGCCGCCTGGAAATTCCTTTCGGAGAGGAATACCTGCATCGCGACGCCATTGATAATCCGCTCATCTCACATTCACTCGCCGATTTTTGGGGAATCGATCCCGGCGTTGAACTTTATGGCGCCCTTGGAAAATTCAGTTACGTGCTCGCCGTGCAAAATGGAAGCGCGGAAAATGGAGTCCAGGACTTCGACGGCGATAAATCGATTGTTGCACGGGTGGGTTGGGATCCGGTGTCATGGCTCCACTTCAGCATCAGCGGCATGCGCACTGGAAACGTCGATGTGGAAAACGACAGGCTTTCCGCCATCTGGTTCGGCAACGGATTCTTCCGCTCAATCGGCGGTCCCGACACGACACGGTTCCATGCAAACGTCGTGGAAGGCGATGCAACCGTGCGCTGGCGCAAGGGCCACTTGAGCGCGTTCGGGGGATATGTGGCTTACGATGACAACGATCCCGCGGCGGACAACTCCCGCGACATCTTCTTTTACTCGGTCGAAGCCGTTCAACAGGTTTACGGAAAGCTCTACGCCGCCGCCCGGTTCAGCGACATCATTGCAGACGACGGCTACGCACTCGCGGGACATGGCGATTTCGGCACTTATTTTTTCGATCGTCTTTCGACACGCCTCTGGCGGCTGAGCCTGGGACTGGGTTATCGCTTCAGCGATCGGCTCGTCACCAAGATTGAATACACCATCGATCGTGGCGAAGAACTTGGAGGGGCGGTCCGCAACAACGAGGATCTGTTCGCCACCGAAGCCGTGTTCAAGTTTTGAGACCGTCCATGAGAATTTTTCTTTCCATCGTACTATCCGCGCTGGTCGTCGCATTGCCCGCGCAAGGGGGAACCATTACTGGCAACGTGCGCGCCGAAGGCAGGACGGCTCCAGGTGCGGGAACATCGGACGGCGCTTATAGCAGCCGCAAATTCAAGTTTGTGGAAAAGGTGGATTACACAACGATGCGTGATTTCGTCGTCTACATCGATGGCGGCATCACGAACAGCGTTGCGCCAACGAACTCCACGCTGCAGGTCACGACCGAACGCGTCGCGCAGCAGGGCGCGATGTTCACGCCGCACGTTTTGCCCGTGCAGCGCGGAGCGATGGTGGAATGGCCGAACTACGATGAAATTTTTCACAACGTGTTTTCAGTTTCCGACGCCAAGAGCTTTGATCTCGATCTCTACAAGGGGAACCCGCCGGGAAAGCAGGTGACGTTCGACCGCTCCGGGCGCGTTGATGTTTTCTGCTCCATTCACGAACGCATGCACTGCATTGTGCTCGTGCTGGACAACCCGCACTTTGCCTCTGCAGACGAGAAGGGAAATTACCGGATCACCAACGTTCCCGCGGGCACCTACATCCTGAAGGCGTGGCATGATCGCCTGCCGACCGAGGCGCGGGAGATAACCGTCCCGGCGGACGGGGAGGTGCGGGCCGACTTCGTGCTCGGCGTAAAAAATCTTCCGAAACATTAACCATGATCCGCCTCCGCAGTTTCATCAACGCCAGCCTTCGCACGAAGGTGCTCGTGCCCATGATGGTCTGCATGGCCGCAATGATGGCGGTTACTGGTTTCCTCGTGAACCGCAGCGTTACCCGGCAGTTCGAGAAGGAGGGCCGCGAACGCCTGACGATCGCAGATGCCAAGCTGCAGTATCTGCTCAAAACGAGGTCCGAGGATCTTCTGCTTCGCTTTCGCACGCTGCCCAATGAACCGCGCTACCGCGCTGCATTTCAGCTCGCCGATGGCCCCACGCTTCATCAACCGCTTGCCGACCTGCTGGGCGAACACGGCGCCGATATCGTTTTTTATACCAGCAACGTGAAGAAGGTGCTGGCCGTGGAGAAGCGGGATCCGCTTATCCATACCGCAGCCTTTGAAACTGCCGCCCGCGATGCCACCGATCGCGCCCTGGAAGGCCAGGAAACTGTCGATACCGTGCGGGCCGGCGCCAGGCTTTACGATGTGGTGGCGATTCCGGTTTACGTGAATCACGAACTTATCGGCGTCATGACGCTCGGCCTGGAAATCGGTGCGGCCGAGGTCCAGAAATTCAGCCAGCTCACCCGCAGCCACATCGCGTTGCTTGCGGGCGGGCGCGTGATTGCTGCAAGTCTTGCAGGCCCCGAAGCCGACTCGGCCTTCGTGAACCTTTTTACAAATACAACGCGAAGCACCGACTCCAGCACGACCCGGGGGCGTCTGACTGACCTGGTCCTGGACGGTCAGCATCATTTCGGAATGACGGGCAGGTTTGATTCCCTCGGCGCCGACGCGACGCTGGGTTACGTTCTGTTAAGCTCGTATGAGTCGTCGCTGCGCGCCCTGGCCGAGACGCAGCATTCACTGCTCGTGGCGAGTCTTTGCATGATCATCGTGGGAGCGACAACGGCCTGGTGGCTCATCAACAAGGCAACCCAGCCGTTGCGCGAACTGCGCGACAGCGTTGAAGCGGTCGGCCGTGGCGACCTTTCACGGCGTGTCGAGGTGAAGTCCGAGGACGAGTGCGGTGAACTCGCGCGCGTGTACAATCAAATGACCGAAAACCTCTCGCGCTCGCGCGAACAACTTGAGCATGCGCACGCGGAGCTCGTGGAATCCTCACGGCTGGCGGGTAAAGCCGAGGTTGCCACGAGCGTGTTGCACAATGTTCGCAACGTCCTCACGAGCGTGAACATCGCGTCGTCATTGATGGCACAGGGGCTCAAGCATTCGAAGGCTGGACAACTGGCGAAAGTGGTTACCCTCCTGAGCGAGCATCGCGAAAACCTCGGCGCATTCCTCACCCAGGATCCGAAAGGAATGCAAATTCCCGATTACCTTGCGGGCCTGTCGAAGCATCTCGTCTCCGAACAGGAAGCCGCCCTGAAGGAACTCGCGCAATTGCAGAAAGGCGTGGAGCACATCATGGAAATCGTGAAGGCCCAGCAAAGCTACGCGAAGACTTCTGGCGCGCGCGAAACGGTTCGCGCGGATGATCTCCTGACCGATGCGCTGCGCATGAACGCGCTTCCCGCAAGCGGCGTGAAAGTGATCAAGGAAGTTGTTGGAGACATCAGTCTCACCGTGGAGAAACACAAGGCGCTGCAAATCCTCGTCAACCTCATCCGCAACGCGCACCAGGCCTGCGAGGCGGGTCCCAACGAGCCGAAGATTTGCCGCATTGTTGCCTCCAATGGCGGACCCAGGGTTCGTTTCGAGATCACCGACAATGGGGTGGGAATCGATCCCGCGAATCTCAACCGCATTTTTGCGCATGGGTTTACCACCAAGAAGGACGGACACGGATTTGGCCTGCACAACAGCGCGGCCGCCGCGCGGGAACTTGGCGGCGAACTCCGCGTGCGCAGCGATGGCCCCGGCCACGGCGCCACGTTCACGCTCGAATTGCCTGCCTAGCGTCCGGGCGGTCAGTGTCCTCCAGGGTGCTCCTGAATATATTCCTGCTTCAGCCCCAGTTGTTCAGGGGCATGCAGCACGAGCATTTTCATCCGCACATCCGCGGGCACTTCGCGGGAGGTCAGCTTCGAAACCACAATCATTAGGATGATTGCAAGCGGCACCGCCCAAATCGCGGGCTGCTCGCAAAGAATTCTCAACAGTGGATGATGAGCCCAGAATTCATTGAGCGGCGCAAAACCGGCAAAGATCTTTCCCATCGGCCCCTTGTCTGATGCGAGGGTGCCAAGGTTCGTCAGCGTCGCCGCACCCAGCGCGCACAATCCCCCAGTCAGCATGCCGACAGCCGCGCCGCGCATCGTCATTCCCCTCCACCAAACCGACATGAACAACAGTGGGAAATAACTTGCGGCCGCGATTGCAAATGCCTGTCCGACCATGAAGTTGATCTCGAGCGGTTCAACAAAACTCCCGAGAAGGACGGCCACGCCCCCGATCATAACGGCAGCGATCTTGAACATCCGCATCCGCTCCTCGGGAGTGGATTTCGGCCGCAGCATGCGCCCATACACATCGTGGGCGAGCGCGCCAGTCATGGAAACCAGCAACCCGCTGAACGTGCTCATGAACGCGGCGAACGCTCCCGCGCACGTGATTCCCGACAGGACCGATCCCAACGGATAATGCTTCTCATTCAAGAGACGCGGCAGTTCGAGCACGATCTTGTCCGTTCCCTTGGACCCGATTCCCGAATACAGCTCCGGGAGCAGATTGCGTCCCATCACTCCGAAGACTGGCGGGAACACATAGAAGACGCCGATCAGGATCATCACCCACATCGTCGTTCGCTTCGCCGCCACGCCGTCGGGGTTCGTATAAAACCGCACGAGAATATGCGGCAGCCCGGCAGTTCCGCAGACGAGCGCAATGATCAACGAATACGTGTACAACAACGAATACGGTTTCGTTTGCTCGGGCGTCAGGTTCGCGGCTTTGGCGGCCTTTGCACTGAGCGGCCCGAAAGGATTCAACCAGTTTGCGTCGGCAGGAGCCTTTTCCGGAAGTGCGGCGCGCGAAACCGCGGTTGAATCGGCAGGAGCATGGATCGAGGCGCTGGGACCCGTTGCATTGGCTCCGACCTGCGCGCCGTAATTTCCATAAACAGCCATCAACACAAAAATGGGAACGGATATCGCAAACATCTTCGCCCAGTATTGAAACGCCTGAACCAGCGTGATGCCCTTCATGCCGCCGAGCGCCACGTTCAGCGTGATCACGCCGCCGACCAGCACCACGCCCGCCCAGTATGGGAGGTCAGGAAAAATATAGGCGAGCGTCACGCCCGCGCCCTTCATTTGCGGCATGGTGTAGAAGAATCCTATGAAGAGCACAAAGCAGACGGCGATTTTGCGAAACAGGGGCGAATCATAACGGCCTTCGGCGAAATCAGGAATCGTGTACGCCCCAAAACGTCGAAGCGGCCCCGCAATAAACAGAAGGAGGAACAGGTAGCCGCATGCATAACACACGGGATACCAAAGCGCGTCGTAGCCGCTGCTCATCACCATTCCCGCGATCCCCATGAAACTGGCAGCGCTGAGATACTCGCCGGAAATCGCGCTGGCGTTCCAGCCGACGCTCACACTCCTGCCAGCCACAAAGAAATCGCTCGCCGTCCGGGATCGTTTGGCCGACCAGAATCCCATGAAAATCGTGGCGAACACCGTCACCGCGCTGAACGCGAGAATGTAGGGATCGATGTTCATTAACGCTGAACCTCCTCAACTTCCTCCCGTTCCAACGCGATGGAACGACGGATGAAACAGAATGAAATCACCCACACCGCTGGAAAGAAACCGATCCCGAGAAGAAACCACGACAGCGTGAAACCAAAGACGCGGCGTGCCATGAACTCAGGTGCAATATAATTCGCAAGGGGAAGTCCAAGCAGCACCACGAGAAAGGCGGCGGCGCAGGCAATTGAAAGGCGAAGTTGTTTGCGCATCAACGAATGCAGAAAGCTTTCGCTGTGCATGTCGGGCTTCGGAGGAATCATGCCGCGTGTGTAACAAAGCCGCTTCCGTGAAGCAACGGCATTCACTTCAGCTTCCGCCATTTCGGCGATTAAAGCTCGCGCAGGCGAAAGAATCGGTTGGAGCTTGCAGCAGGCACCTGCAATTCGAATCTCGGTCCCGAGAGCACAACCGTTTCGTTCACAGGCTGCCAGCCGCCGTCGAATGACGTCGCAGTTTCCAAAACGTGATTCGTGAACTCTGCCGGCCACATGAGCTTGATTCCGGATTGAAGCCCCAGCGCTGCGATCTCAAGCCGCGGATTCGCATCCCAAGGCACAGTGGCAAGATCGCTCCAGTTGCCTGAGGAGAGCGGAACACCCTGCGGAATAGCAACGGCCTTCAGCCGCTTGATCCATTCAGCGGAGATGGGCGAAACGTATATCGATCGGGTCGTTGAGAGACGCGGGTCAGTTCCATCGATTGTGAAGTAAATCAACCATCCCGCGGACGCCGTCATGCTGATGGTTCCGCCCTGCAAGGCGGAGCCGTTCAAGGAAAGGATTGGCTTCGTTCCAGGATCCGGCAGTCCAGCCGATGCAAGATGGCTCAACAGCAGTTGCTTTTGGGTTGTCAGGACGTTCTTGGTTTCAGCCGTCGAACTCCGAACGGTTCCCCAGCCCGCGGCATCGGCCTGGCGATCTGGCGTCATCAAGGCGAACAATTCATCGATCCTTGGAAAAAGGATCTCCTCGCGAATTACCTCGGCCAGCATTTGGCGCAGCGTCAGCAGGTAGATGCGCCGCAAGGTTGGATTCAGCGACACCCGCCTGCACAGACTGTTCCGCTGCCAGTCGGGGTTATCACCCTGCAAGCCGTCGCCATACAATGGCCGCAATGGGCCGACTCGTGAGAACGTGAAGCCCGAGTCGAAATCGTAGCCCAGCCATTGCCACTTTCCGCCGGGTTCGCCGGGAAGGAAGTGGTAATGATTGTGGCCACCGAAATCGTCAATGTTCATGCAGATGAGCAGCGCCCAGCGCTTGAACCATTGATCCAAGTCGACGTGGGAATCGAGCCATGGCAAGAGCTGGTCGTCTGGCAAATCGTTCACCGCATTTACGAATTCCCTCAAGGAGTCAGGCGTTTCCAGCGGCCTCACCTTTTTGTTGTAGGCTCCCCAAAAGTCAAAGTCCGACTGAAGGCCGTTGGGGAAGAGGTCCGAATTCTTTTGCTGTCCCGTCGTTTCAACCGACCGCGCCTTGTAAACTTCGCCAGCCGCGTCATGTCCGTGCTTCTCCAGCCAGGAACCTGTGGGGCTCTCGAACCCGATGTAAACACCCCAAAAGGCGCCATTCAAATGCATCCGGATTAATTCGTGTTCGAGTGACGTGACCCCTGCCCGCTCGAAAATCTCAAACGCAAGCTGTTGCTCCAACGGAACAGAGAACATGGTGTCGTAGGTCCGGTTTCCCTTGTACGGCTGTGACTTTGGGAATCGAAACTTCCATGCATGCGCAGGAAAAGTTCGCGAGCCCCGTCCCCTGTACCGGACTCCCACATGCGGATACGCAACATGATCGATGACAAGCGAGCAATCCACATACTCATCGGATCTCGGATCCGCATCGAGTTGCGCCGAGTTCCGGGCGCTGAGGAACACGTTGAACAGTGTTAATCCCGTGTTGATCTCTCCGTCATAATGAAAATAGGCCTGTGTCGGTGAGGGATCGTCCGCGAAGGGAAGCCAGTTGGTGTAGCCATGTGAATCCACCGTACGGATTTTATAATGCACCAACGTTCCCGACGGACGCCCCGGATGAACCGCCCCATAGACCTGGTCGCCCGCGATTCCATCGCCGTGCAACCCATCATCAAACATCTGCGAATAGGACGTGTTCGTTTCGAGATTGAGTGTTGTCTCCACGTGCACTGACGCAGGCGGGGAACTGCCGGTCACGCGAACTGTGATGGTGACGCTGTTCGTGGAACGCGGCTTTGACGGCGTGTGTTTCAGATCATCGAGCAGCAGTGGAACGTGCGTGGTTGAAACTGAATTGGTACGGCCAGGCGTGCCCTTTCCAATAAAACCTCCGAGCGGCGGAATCAGATTTGTCGCGGAGGCCGAGGTTGTGAGAACAATGGAAATATCATAGCCCACGAAATCGTCGATGCCGCCGGGAGGCACGGTCCCAAATCGTATTGTATCCCCGGCATTCACATTCACCGCCAAGGCGGCCGCATTCGTTCCATTGTGAAAGCGCCGGGGATTTGCGGAGGTCGTGCTCATGTCGGCCGACAGCAGCATTCCGCTCGTGAGCAACGTGTTGTTCCATTTCACATGCCAGGCTTGATCGCGTCCCCAATGGCGAAGGAGCCAGACTCCACCCTCAATGCTGACCTGGCCCGGCGTCGCAGCAGTCCACCAGACTTCAGAGGGGCCGTGACTCATGATCGTTCCGATTGGAAAATCGTATTCAGGATGCGGCGCGCCCGGCATCGACGAGGAACCCGTGCTCCTGGCCCACCCAGGAATTCCACCGGCGCCCGCGTCAGTCCAGGCCGGCTGTGAACTTCCAAGATCGCCCGGGAGCCAGGAACTAAGATGTCCGTTGATCAGCGTGCCGTTGCCGTTCCGGAAGCTCCATGGACCGCTTGGGTTTTGAACATCGCTCCACCCATCGGTGAGGCGGTTTGTGATCCGGATGGCATCCAGTTCTGACCATTGCTGATGAAACGATGCCTCACTGGCCTGGCTTGCCCGCCAATTGGCTGGAGTGCTGTTGTCGCCGTTCGGAAAAAGACATTCCAACGAAACGCCCAGTTCGTCAGGAGCCTCGGGCCACGGATGGCTGTCTGAGTAACGCACCGTGTTCATCACCCGTCCCGAAGCATCGCGCAGCGTCAATCGCTCGCCGCCATCGCTCAAAACTCCAGTAAATGGTCCCGCCACGTTGGTGATCCCGAATCGCGCCTGCATCGCTTCCGGGCTGGAAGCGATTACGAGATGCGCTCCCGCGTTCAGAACAAATCCGGGCTGAAAGGTGAACGAGATTCCGTCAGTAAACGCCCAGCCCGCAAGGCTCACAGCATTCGTGCCGCGGTTGAAAAGTTCAAGGTATTCGCCGAGCTCGTCGTCGCCCCGCTCGCGATACGGGCCAAAGTTGATGCGATCAAATTTTTGCCGGGCCTCCTCGCGCAACGGCCGATACATGATCTCCCTGATGATGACGGGAGTGTCGCCCGCAACGCGCGGAACGTTCGGTTGTCCAGGAGAATACGGCTGTCCGATTCCCCAACTGGCCGGATTGGCGTTATCATCCCCGGGGAAAAACAATTCGAGCGAGACACCCCCATCCGCTTCCGGAGGCCACGGTGCAACGTCATCATACGCCACGACATCGATCAACCCAGCGGGCGTGCTGTCATCCCATAACTGAATCGTTTCCCCAGCGTTATCCAGGCGGCCATCGAAATCGCCGACAACGTTCGTCATTCCATAAAAGGAACGTGCTGCGGCGGCGTCCTTCGCGACGACGATAATTCCCCCCGGCGCCACGACCGTTCCGCTTGGAAACGTGAACGTGACAGCGCTGCTGAGCCTCCATCCGCCGAGGTCAACAGATTCAAGTCCAGGGTTGTACAGCTCCACGTATTCCTCGCCCGGATTTGCCGCGCCGGGATGATACATGATTTCATTGATGACCACATTCTGGGCGGCAGCCTGGAAGGCAATGAATGCGGCTAGCGGTAGGCCTGCAAAAACACCTGGCGCAGTTGCATGTTTGAAAAAGCGCAAACTCGCAGGATCCTTGTGCACGCTGCAAATACCAGGTGATTTGATCGTTTCTGTCAATCGCAACGCTTCAAACAGCCAAATCATCGGCTGCCCCTCCATGGAATAAAAAGCAGCACCAACTTTTCTCGTGTCATCTGCTCCCCACGGGCTGACAGACAAAATTGAGAACAGTGTTGAGATGCGCCCGCCCTTCAGCCTCAGCGTTCCGCACTGGCAAGAATGGTTTCGAAATGGGGGGATTGTTCCTCGCGTGCAACGATGCTGATCTCAATCTTTCGAAAGCCTGCTTGCTCCAGCCATTGATGCAAATCGCTTTCAGGAAATCCCAGCCAGCGATCACCGTACAATTCACGAGCCTTCTCAAAGTTATGCTTCAGAAGGTCCAGGATCAGGATTTGCCCGCGGGGCTTCAGCAGCGCCTGGGCAGCTTTCAATGCCTCACCCGGATCTTCCGCATGATGCAGTGCCTGGCTCAGGACCACCAGGTCGACGCTGCCCCTCTCGATGGGGGGGTTCTGCAGGTCGCCGAGGCGAAAGTCGAGGTTCTTCAAACCGTTCTTCTTTGCCTTGGCGGCGCCAAACTCCACGATCTTTTCGGAGTTATCGACAGCAATGACTTTTCGGCAGCGGCGGGCCAGCAATTCGCTGAGCAGCCCCTCCCCGGCCCCCAGGTCGGCCACGGTCAAGGGGGGCAGGATGCGCAGCAACAAATGGCCGAACGCCTGCCAGGAACGGCCCGGGCCATAGACACGATCAAAGCGGCCCGCGATCTGATTGAAATAAATTTGCGCCTGCTCGCGGCGGCGCTGCGTCACCCGCTTCAGGTTGATCTGATCGCCATCGTAGTCACCCAATTCCTTCGCGCCCCGGATTGCCAGCTGGATGAATTCCTTCGCGCCGGCGTCCGCATCCTCATTGAGTTTGTAGAAAGTCCGCTTGCCGTCGCGCCGCGACTCGACCAGCTCAGAGTCCTGAAGCAGGCCGAGGTGCGTGGAAATCCGCGACTGTCCCATGCGCGTGATCTCCTGCAATTCGTTCACCGACAACTCGTCTTTCTCGAGCAACGCCATGATGCGCAGCCGCGTCGGGTCCGACAGGGCTCGCAGGGATTTTAGAGTGGAGGACATACGTGGCGATGAGTTCTGTAAATCAGGTTGGCAAACTTTTTCCAAAATACCGTTTGACGATGTTCGCTCCGGATATATCATCCAATCCTGATACGTCAATATGACAGTTTGAAAAGCAACGCTTCCTCATGAGTAACAATTACATCTTCTCTTCAGAATCCGTCGGCGAAGGCCATCCCGACAAGGTCGCCGATACCATTTCCGATGCGGTTCTTGACGCGTGCCTCGCGCAGGACAAGTTCAGCCGCGTCGCCTGCGAAACCTACGTGAAGTCGAACATCGCCATCGTTGGAGGCGAAATCACCACGAAGGCGCGGCTCGACTTCGTGAAGATCGCGCGCGATGCCATCCGCGAGATCGGTTACGTCAACGACGACGACGTTTTCCACGCTGACAAGGTGTTCGTCAATGTGATCATCACTCAGCAGTCGCCTGACATTGCGCAGGGAGTGGATGCCCGAAAAGCCAAGGGAAAGAAGACCAGCAAGCAGGGCGCCGGCGACCAGGGGCTCATGTTCGGTTACGCGTGCAATGAAACACCTGAGTTGATGCCCGCGCCGATCATGTTCGCACATCGCCTCGGCCGCGAATTGACCAACCTGCGGAAGCGCGGCGACGTCGCCTGGTTGCGTCCCGACGCGAAATCGCAGGTGTCCGTCGTTTATGAAAACGACAAGCCGGTCGCGATCTCCAATGTCGTCATTTCAACACAGCATGCAGCGGACGTTGACCATGCCGAGATTGAGAAATACTGCATTGAGAAGGTCATCAGGAAAGTCCTGCCCGCGAAGCTGCTCACCGAGAAAACCGAGTTTCTCATCAACCCCACGGGCCGTTTTGTTGTGGGCGGACCTCAGGGCGACACGGGTTTGACCGGGCGCAAGATCATTGTGGACACCTACGGCGGCATGGGCCGTCACGGGGGCGGCGCATTCAGCGGGAAGGATCCGACAAAGGTCGATCGCAGTGCGGCTTACATGGGACGATGGGTGGCCAAGAATATTGTGGCGGCCGAATTGGCAAGCCGATGCGAACTGCAGTTCGCGTACGCGATTGGGCATCCTGACCCCGTCAGCGTGCACGTGGAAACATTTGGAACCAACACTGTTGACCGGGAGCAAATCGTTCGCGCTGTCAACCGCGTGTTCAGCTTCCAGCCGGCCGACATCATCGAACAGCTCGACCTGCGCCGGCCGATTTATTCCAAGACCACCAACTACGGCCACTTTGGCAAGAACGACGCCGCGATCACGTGGGAGAAAACCGACAAGGTGGACGCCCTGCTGAAGGCGATCGGCCGCGGAAAATCCGTGGGCGTCACGACTTCGCTCAAGAAGTCCGCGCTCGTCAACGGCCGTTCTTCCCGAGCCCAGCTGAGCGCTTAATCGATAACGAGCTTTAAGAACCCAACACATTTATTCTATGGCGAAAATCAAATTATCCGAATCCCGCCGCGCGAAGCCGTCAAAGGCCTCGGTTGCAGCGCCGAAGAACGGCAACGGGTCCAGGCAGGACTTTGCCGTGCGCGACCTCTCGCTCGCGGAATGGGGCCGCAAGACCATCGAGGTTTCCGAACACGAAATGCCGGGCCTCATGGCAATTCGCAAAAAGTACGGCCCGCAAAAGCCGCTCAAAGGCGTGCGCGTCACGGGTTCCCTGCACATGACGATCGAGACTGCGATTCTCATTGAGACTCTCGTCGATCTCGGCGCGTCGGTGCGCTGGGCCAGCTGCAACATTTTCAGCACACAGGATCACGCTGCGGCTGCGGTTGCTGCCGTCGGCATTCCCGTCTTCGCCCACAAGGGCGAAACGCTCGAGGAATATTGGGACTTCACCCTTGCGGCACTCACCCATCCCGGGAACAAGGGACCGCAGCTGATCGTGGACGACGGCGGCGACGCCACCCTGCTCATTCACAAGGGCTACGAACTCGAGAATGGCAGCGACTGGGTCAACTCGCCGAGCGACAACCATGAAGTTGCCGTGATCAAGGCGCTGCTCAAGCGCGTGGCCAAGGAACGGCCCGGTTTCTGGCATGAAGTTGTCAAAGACTGGAAGGGAGTTTCAGAAGAAACCACTACGGGCGTTCATCGCCTTTACCAGATGCTCGAACAGGGAAAACTCCTCGTGCCGGCCATCAACGTCAATGACTCGGTCACGAAGTCCAAGTTCGACAATCTCTACGGCTGCCGTGAATCCCTGGCTGATGGCATCAAGCGGGCAACCGACGTCATGATCGCAGGCAAGGTGGCGGTCGTTTGCGGTTACGGCGACGTCGGCAAAGGCAGCGCCCATTCGCTTCGCGGATTCGGCGCGCGCGTGATCGTGACTGAGATTGATCCGATCAATGCCCTTCAGGCCGCAATGGAAGGCTTCGAAGTCACGACTCTGGAAGATACGCTGGGCACAGGTGACATCTATGTCACCACAACTGGAAACTGCGACGTGATCACGCTGGAGCACATCCAGAAGATGAAGGACCAGGCGATCGTTTGTAATATCGGGCACTTCGACAATGAGATTCAGGTGGATCGTTTGAACAACCTCAAAGGCGTGAAGAAGATCAACGTGAAGCCGCAGTATGACAAATACGTGCTGCCGAACGGCCGCTCGATTTATCTCCTCGCGGAAGGCCGCCTGGTGAACCTGGGATGCGCCACGGGGCACCCAAGCTTCGTCATGTCGAACAGCTTCACGAACCAATGTCTCGCGCAATTGGATCTGTGGAAGAATCGCAACACGAACAAGGTCGGCGTCTACCGGCTTCCCAAGCATTTGGACGAGGAAGTGGCGCGTCTGCATCTTGAACGCATCGGCGTCAAGCTCACCAAGCTGTCGAAGAAGCAGGCTGAGTATTTGGGTGTTCCGCCCGAAGGACCCTACAAGCCAGAGCACTACCGCTACTGAACGACGGATTTACAATAAAGGCGAACGGGAAACCGTTCGCCTTTTTTTTGCGCGGCATTAATGCCAGGTCAATGCGTGGACAAAGCGACGCGTCAGTTCGGACGGTCTGAAGCAGCCTCACGGACGGCGCGCCTCATTTCATGCCTTGGCGTGTTCGGATAGATACATGCCGATTTCTTGAGGGAGCGCTTTCAGGATTGTTTGTGCCATCCGCTCCTCGTCACGAATGATTGTGCGGCAGGTTTCGGCGATCTGATTCAATCCAGCACGCTCCGCCGCGGCAGCCAATGCCGTGTAACAGGCGATTTCGAAATGTTCCATTGAATAGGAATCCAGAAGGTCCTTGATCTCCTCATCCCGCGCAAACATGGTCGCCGCTCCCTTCGCCGTTTGCGCCATCATTCCCATCCCAGTCTTCAGCGTGGAAGTGTCAGTGCCGAGCGACTGGAGCGCCGCTCGCACCGCTTCCGCGTGTTGGCGCGTTTCCTCCAGGTGCATCCGCGCCCGCTCGCGCACAGTTGGGCTTGCGTCATTGTTTTCGGATTGCTTCTTCAACGCGCCTTCGAGCCCGCGTTCCATGGCATATGCATCCCTAAGCCAATCCACGATTTCGTCCTGCACTTCGTTTTGGTCCATTCGACCGCGTGTTCCATTTGTGCCCTGGGTTTCCTGATGTCTTGGTTTCATTGTGATGACCTTAAATGTTGTTGATGGTTGATCTTACCGGGTGCTTGACCTTGCCGGCTTTCGCGAGAGCGTCCGGTTGAGGACACTAACTCCGCACTGCTGTGCGCCTCCACTGGGGTGTTGCCCCACAATCCGAGACGCCCTTCCCGCTTGCCGCAGCCACTTGTTCCTCTAACATCGCGGCAACACCTGACGCAGCTCGACGACCGTTGACATCCCATGGCTCACGGCATTGAACATCATGACCTCCGATCCTGCTGAGCAGTTCCATGCTTTCCTGAGTCACAACAGCCGGAACAAACCGGCCGTTCGCGACCTGAAGAATGGCCTTTGCCAGGCGCAATTGAACGTCTGGCTCGATGAGGACGAGTTGCGTCCTGGCGTTCCGTGGCAGGAACTTCTCGAGGCCGGAATTCGCGCTTCTCACAGCGTTGTGGTCATCGTTGGCGCCGACGGTCTGGGTCCGTGGGAAGATGAGGAAATGCAGGGAGCGCTGATCCTCGCCGTCCGCGACAAGCGGCCCGTAATTCCCGTGTTGCTTCCAGGATGTCCCGATGCGCCGAAGCTTCCGCTGTTCCTGGGCAATCGTACTTGGGTGGACCTGCGCAACGGCGTGACGGAGGACGGCCTGGCCCGCTTGATGTGGGGCATCACGGGAAAGAAACCCGGCCGGCGCAAACCTGAGCCACCGCCGATTCCCGTTCCGTCCCCGAGTCCAGAGCCTTACCCTCCCGGACCCCTGCCCGCGCCTGCTCCAGGACCGCAGCCTGCGCCCGCGACTTTGAACCAGCTTCTCGCCGGCAATTGGCAGGTGCAGATTCAAGTTCCGTACGCTCCAGGGGTGATGGGGCAATTGTCACTCCAGATCTTTCCGAACAATGTGTTTCGCGGAACATTGATGTCTCCAATGGGCGTGACGCAAGTGGAGGGGCACTGGCAGACCAACCCGCTGCTGAACCAGATCGGCCTTCAAGGCATCCAAACAGACGGTTATCAAACCATTCCGTACGCTGTTTTGGTGCAGGTCACATTTTGCAATCCGCAGCAGATTGTGGGAATCACCAGCATGGGAGAACAGGTCACCTGGACGCGCACAGGCTAGGTCTTCGGTCAATTTTGCCGCGCCTCGGGCAAACGCTCTTCCGTCAAGCAAAAGACCTCCGCCGGACTGCCGGCGGAGGTCTTGCGATTTACTAAGTGCCGCTGAACTTCTCAGCGGCTGTGACATCAAGGCCAGACGAGCCGGTAATATCCCGTGTCGCTGGCGCCGATGGTTCCATCGTTGTAGGTCGTCACGTCTCCGCCGGACGCAACTCCTGTAGCCACGGTCGTCCAGGCTGGCTCAGTCAAGGAGAGCTTGCGTTGAACGCTGTACGTGTTCAGTCCGAACATGGATCCGAGCGAGTTCCAGCGGATCGTAACGCCACTGGGATTCCGCACGATCGATGTGAGATCAAACAGCTTCGGGATCGAGCCGCTGAAACCATTGCGGCTCAGGTAGAAATCATCCACGGCAATCATGTTGGTGGCGAAGTACGCCCCAGCGACACCCGTGTTGAAGTCTTCGTCAGCAATGCTCACGAACATCTTGTCCAGGAATGGCGTGGGATTGTCAGTGACCTGATTGAATCCGATGTAATCGCGATTTCCCTGGAAGTTCGTGAACAGGAGCGTGCGCGTCGTTTCGCCCTGCTTCTGCAACCAGACGGAGAACAGCGGTTCATCGATCGTCATCGTGGTGGTGTCCTGGTTTGTGAACGCGCGCGTGTTACGATTCTGAATATCCATCCAGACATAGTAGTTGACGTTCGTCTCCAAGCCGTTCGGGTTTACCGACGCGATGTACGAGTAATTGTTGGTCACTCCCGCGCCGCCGTAATCCTGCGCCCGCAGATCAAAGGGCCCACCGGCGAACTGCTGGCCGCCGTCCCGGACGATCGAGATGAACGGACCCACGTTTCCTGCCCCCGCAATGCCGCCCGTTCCAACGAGAGGTCCAATCAGGTTTGCGTCAGTCAACCCGATCGCAGCATCGAGGTCGCTCGTCAACCCCTGAACCGGGCCCGGTTCGCGCAACGAGAAGCGGAAGAAGAGCGTGCTGCTGTCGCCTGGCTCCATTGTGAGTGTATTGAGCCGTGCATAGGACAGCGCGCCTCGCGTATTGAAGCCCAGCGTCCCGGCGGCGTTCAGGTCGTAGCCGCTGCGGGGTGTCAGGACCTTATTCGTTCCGCCGCCGGTATTCAAAGTCACGACGTTCCAACGGTCCTTGTTTCCAGCGAAGTCCGATTGTGCGGAAACCCAGCCGTTTCCGCTGATGCCGTTGACTGTGTCGCTAAACAATCCATCGAAACGCTGCACAAGGTGCCAATCCGCCTTGACACCGGGGAATGAGCGGACGCTGACGCTTGCGGATTTGTCTGTCACAAATCCGTTATGCGCCGTCAGCGTGAAGTTGTAAGTCTGGTTCCCGGTCAGGACAATGTTCGTGGAGCCGATCAATCCCAACGCCGAGACGTCGCCCACACCAGTGATGACAATACTTCCAGGCGCCGTGCTGACTCCCTGCAGATTCCAGCTCAGCGTCACCTGATCTCCGGAAGCAACTTCGGCGAAGCTGGCTGTGAAGGAAACAATGTTGATAACGTTGGTGTTGAACGGCAAACCGGGAAGGCCATTCGTCATGACAAACTGAATCTCTTCCGGCGACAACGCCCTGTTCCACATGGCCACGTCATCGATCTGGCAGGGCGCTCCCGCCGTAATTCCCCCGCGCTTGAAGCCGCCAAAGGCGGTGGATCCAGTCTTATACATGCCAGGGAACACCCAGCTCACATAACCCCGCGGCGGAGGGTTCGACACCCCTGCAGAAGGATAAACGTTGGTCGTGTAGTAAGCGTTCGTCGTATAGACGTAAGGCAGCACGGCGGGATTTCCGTAGAAGTCGACTTGCTGGGTCCCATCCTGGGCAGGACCCGTATCCAGCACGCCGTCCACATAAACGTTGTAACTGCCATTGGTGTCGCGCGTAAGCGTCAACATGCGCCACGATCCATCCAAAACCGGCAATGACGTGTTATGGCTGCCCTGCACCCGCTGGCCAATTGTGGGTGTTTGAAAGGTGCCGTCTTCCAGGGTGACCTGCGTCGCTCCCGCCGTATTGTCGCGAAGGAGGAAGTAGGCACGGCTTGCAGGAACGCCATCGGCATTCCGCACGCCGATCAGCCACAGCGGACCGTTTTGCGCGCCCGTGTTGTCGGCTTCACCGAAGAAACGTCGGTCGACAGGCGACGCTGCGCCATCCAGCTTGATCCACATGTTCATCGTGTAGGTCCGCTGATTGGCAAGCGGGAGGAAATCGCCTTCGCCCGTCAGCGCGTCCATTCCGGTGGACGGGTAATAAAGGACGGTCGCGCCAGGAGATTGGGTCAGGTTAAAACAGTTGCTCACGGCGTTGCCGGGGCGGGTGGATGCGATGATGTTCGCGGCGGAGGTGGCGGGGCTCAGGAGCAAATCCCGGCGGCCGAGCAGGTCGGGAGTGGAGGCGCCATCTGGATTCAGGAAATCCAGCGGATAAAATGCCACGAGACCGTTGGTCGCCTGTTGGAAGGTGACCTGGCCGTGGCTCGATGCGACGAGCGCGCATGATGCTGCCAGGGCGGCAGCCAGCATGCGACGGGGGTTTGTTGTTTTCATGGTTGGATCTTGTTGCAGCTGTTGACCTTTTGATTTCAGACAGAATTGCTCAAACCGCATGGCCTTATCCACCCTCGCACCGACCTCAGCAAAGGCCGCTTAACTGAAGACTTAATAAAACCAGTAAGTCGTACCGCCCGTGGTGTATACCGCGCGCACCTGCGTGGCATTCCGGCTCTCGACGTGCCCATCGGCAAATGCCGCGTTGACGCCGCTCAGTTTGCCCCCGAAAAAGTGAGCGGTGTTGGGACTGATGCTGGAGATCTCGAAAGTTGCCCCGTTGGGAGAGTTGAGGCCATTTCCCGTTCCCGATCCCGCCTTGTCACTCACGAATGGAACCAGTGACGCCGACTTGTCACTGACGGTTTTCGGCCAGCCATAGATTGCTGGGTTGGAACCTTTCGCCCAGGGAGGAACCACGGCAGGCGGCAGGGCCGAAAAGTCAGTCGGGAAGTCGTTGTCCTGCCGCCGCGGCACCCAGTAGTTGTAGTTGAGGATCAACTCGTTCGGAAAACTCCGTCGGAAATAATCCCGCAAGTCTTCAATCTTGTTCATCGGTCCGCCGCGATTCGCCACAGCCCAGTTATTGGCACCATCGAACTCTGTCGGTCGGACCGGATCGAACCACATGGGAACAGTCAAGCCGTAGGGGATCAATGCTTCGCACATCTCAATGCCGACATCCCAGGCATAGCGCCCGCCCCCGGCTGGATCGAAGCTGGGCAATTTTCCTTTCGTGTTGTCACCAGCGTACATGTTTGCAACGAGGGTCCATTGCTTGAAATTGGAAGTGCAGTTCACCACCTTGGCCTTGAACTTTGCGCGCGAGAGCGCCGGCAGGAGCATGGCGGCAAGGATGGCAATAATAGCAATCACCACCAGCAGCTCGATCAGGGTGAAAGCAGTGCGTACAGGCTTAAGGGAGGCTGGCTTCATAGGCTTGGGCTTAGGCAGCAGCATGACAGAAATCTCTCACGGCGGAATGGACGATATTCTGTTTTCCATGGAGAATTCTATTGTTCTGCGTTTTGGGGTCGGTGTCGGCGATCCAGGTTTCCGTGTCGTTCCCTGCAGCTTTCCAGGTTTCCGCGCCAGGACCTTCTGGTTGATTGGACGCGCCGCTCAAGGACCCGTCCGCGTTGCGGCTCCCATTCTGAAATTGACCGGCGCGGTAATCACTCGGCGGAACTCCATTGATCGACTTGAACACGCGCGAAAAATAAAACGGATCGTCGTAGCCCAGCGCAGCGGCCACTTCCTTGATGTTCAACGATGTGCTTGTCAGCAGGTGACAGGCGTGGCGCATCCGCAGGCGAATGAAGTAATCAATCGGCGCGCAACCCATCATCCGCTTGAACAGCGCGAAGTAATGCGACAACGAAAGGCTGGCCATCGACGCCAGTGTCGCAGCCTGAAGCGGCTGGTCGAGATGCCGAAGCATGTAATCAAGACTCTGCTCGATCTTGCGTTCGTGATCCGAGAACCGGCCGGACATGACAGCAGGAGCTGGAACGTCATGCTCACATCGGCCCGCAATTGTCTGAGACACATTCTTCATGCGCGTTTCTTTTGTTTTCGACAAAAACAAACTCACCAACTGCCAACACAACGGGGAACGAATCAGGCTACCAACGGGGCGCCGAAATGCTTCTGGAGGACGAGGGTGATCGTGCCTCGCAAACGCGGTTCGGTGTCAGGATCGGTGGAAACAATACGCGTCCCTGCAAGCGCAGGGGAACGGCGCTTCAGCTCTCCTTCAACAATAGGACCCACTCGCGACCATGCGCGAGTGACTTCGCCAACAAGGACAATGACCTCGGGAGCCAGGCCAGTGATCAGCATCGCAATGCCAGCGCCTAGAAAATGCGCCATGCGTTCCATGGCTTCTATTGCCTTCACGTCGCCCTGTTCAGCAAGGCGCAGGATATCCTCGAAGGTGAGTGGCGAATTCCCGTTGCGGCCGTTGCGGCTGTTCGTGGTGCTTTCCGTGTAATAACGAACCGCGGCGGTATTGGAGGCGCAGGCTTCCCAGCACCCGCGGTTGCCGCATTTGCATTCGGGTCCGTCTTCCTGAACGGTGACATGCCCGAATTCACCCGCCATCCCAGTGGCGCCGCGGACGAGTTGTCCGCTTAAAATCATCCCAACGCCAATGCCTTCCGAGATCGTGACGGTGACCAGATTGCGCACGCTTTCGCCATGCCGGCCGCTCCACAATTCAGCGAGAGCACAGGCATTTGCGGCGTTTTCCACTTCCACCGACAACCGCGTGGCGTTCTCCAGCGGAGTCTTCAAATCGAGATCCTCCCACCCAAGGTTCGGCGCGAACACGAGCTTGCTCGTTGCAACATCCACGCGGCCCGGCAAGGCAACGCCAATGCCCTCGTACGAAATCTCGGGATGCGATGCCATCATGTTCCGGATACGTTGAATCAAGTCCGCCAGAAAGCGATCCTGGTTCTTGTCAGTGATCAGGACTTCCTGCGCGATGAACCGCGTGTCAAGGCCTGCAATGGCAATCGTGGTTCGCGATGGACGGACATTGATGCCGATGATGCCGGCGCGGTCGCAATTGAGATGCAGGAACGTGGGGCGGCGTCCGCGCGGCAAATGACCCACCGCACCTTCCGTCACCCACCGTTGCGCAATCAGTTCCTCAGTGATCGCAGAGACTGTGCTGCGCTGCAGGCCGGAATGACGCGAGAGATCCGCGCGGGAAACAGGCTGATGCTTGCGAATGAGGTTGAGAACAATCCGCCGGTTAATGTCACGAGCGGTTTCGCTGGTGGCCACCTGAAAGTTCTCGAGGTCGATTTTACGCACCGGGCGGAGGATTCGAGGTGATTTTGTTTGGCGTGCGAACAATATGGCAAACGCAATATCACTGTCAACGAAATTTATGCTTGAAAGTAGTGAGCTGACTAGAAACCGATGCTCGCGCCACCGTCCACGGGAAGGATCACGCCTGTCACAAAACGAGCGGCTGGGGAACAGAGGTAGGTGGCGGCCCATCCAATATCTTCAGGGGTGCCAAAACAGTTCATCGGAGTGCGGCCTAGGATTTTGCGAGAACGTTCCGGATCCCCGTTCAGCGCACTGCGCATCATGTCGGACTCGATCCATCCCGGGGCAATCGCGTTCACCCTCACGCGGTGCGGCGAGACTTCTGTTGCGAGCGTTCGCACCAATCCCAGGTAGCCAGACTTTGCTGCTGCATATGCGGACACCATTGGAATCCCAAACAACGAAGCCATCGATGCCGTGAACAGAACGTTCCCGTGTTTTCGGGCGATCATCCCAGGCAACACTGCGCGGGTGAGAGCAAACGCAGCTACAAGGTGCGTCTGCAGAATGGTGCTGAACTCCGCGGGTGACGTGTCCACGGCATTCTTCTTCAGATGAACTCCAGCATTGTTCACAAGGATCGACACCTGCCCCACCCTGTTGGCAACGCGATCCACCAGCGCAATGGCTTCATCGGCTTTCGTGAGGTCGTGCGCCTCAAAGAACGCCTGCTCACCGATCTGCTTCGCTGCCTCCTCAAGCACCTCTTTGCGCCGCCCCACCAGCACGACCTTCGCTCCCGCTTTTGCCATGCACGATGAAATACCCAAACCAAGCCCCGTGCCTCCTCCCGTGACCAGCGCGATTTCACCCTTCAATGCAAACGGATCGTTCATGTCCCTCAACTATTCCTTCTCCAAAACCTGCAACGCGGCCCGCATATACCCGAGCGCATAAGCCATCCCGGCATGCCATGGCGCGGCGCATGTCATCTGCGGCGTATGATCCGGGATCAACACTCCCTCATAGTTGTTCTTCTTCAGTATGCGCAAGACGCGGATCATATCGATGTCCCCGTCGTCGATAAAGGTTTCGCGATAGTACGGCACCTTCCCAGTGACGTTTCGAAAATGCACGTACGCGAGTTTTCCCTGCCGGCTGTAATCATCCACGGCACTGTAAACGTCGCCCTCAGTCATTTCGGCAAGTGAGCCGAGGCAAAACTCCAGCGCATTCGCAGGGCTTGGCCGCAGGTCAATCACGCGCTGATACATCGAAGGTTGATAAACCAGCCGCGGCTGGCCGCGCATTGTCGGCATCGGAGGATCATCGGGATGCAGCGCCAGCTTCACCCCCGCCGATTCGGCCACAGGTAACGCCGCTTCCAGGAACACATTCAGCCGCCGCCACAATTCATCGTGCGACGCCACCGGAACCTCGCCCTTGGGCGCATTGCAGTCATAAACCATGTTCCACACCATTCCCTGTGGCATGGGCACATCGACCGGGCCTTCCATCCCCACCGACATTGCGCCGCCGCGGGCATAAGGCCTGTGTGTGCGGCCGCAAACGCCTGCGATGCTGAAATTATAGCCCATGATGGGAATCCCCGCCTCGCCCAGGTTTCGGAGGGTCGCCTTGACGTTTTCCAATTGATGCTCCCTGGCCGGGCCGTCCAGCAAAACATCATGCCAGTGTGCCGGGTCGAAGTTCTCGATGGCTTCCAGCTTCAACCCTTCGGCCTCAATCGACTGCCGCAACTCCTTTAGTTCGGCCGCCGACCAAATTGTGGCCGGATCTCCGGCAAGGCCCCATCCAAGTTCGCCGCCCGTCGGCTGGTTGTCGCAGGGATTCTGCACGCCGCCTTTGAAGTAATCCACGAGGTGCGCGACGATATGAGTCGCTCCCGCCTGCCGCGCAAATTGGAAATTTTCGCGGGTCAGCATGTGTCGATAGAGGCCAAGTCCCAATTTCATTGCAAAAGTAGCGAAAAACCCGACGCGCAGATTGTTGCCGCCGGAGTGGCAGCAGCTGCAAGCAGGAAAAGGAATTTTAGAGAATAGTCCATGCGATTCGTACGATCTTCCATTCCGGGCTGGCAAGTGCGCTGAAATACTTCCGCCCGCGCTGGTTTCGTTGAAAACCGCCGCGATCAGCCCGGGAAATTTCGCTTGTTTGCCGGGCGACCAACGAAAGAATACGACGCATGAACCAATTGCGGTCCCCCGCCCGTCCCCTTCCCCGATCCAGCACCCGACCCGATACCGCTCCGCTGTATAAGCGCTCGGATCAACCCACTCCCAAACGGGTTCGCGATCTTCTGTCACGGATGTCGCTCGAGGAGAAAGCAGCCCAGATGATGTGCGTGTGGCAGGAGAAGGCGGCCAAACTGGTGGACGCGCAGGGAAACTTCGATCCGCAGAAGGCGAAGAGTTCATTTAAGAAGGGCCATGGAATTGGACAGGTTGGAAGACCCAGTGACGCGGGCAGCGCCCCGGCCACTCCCGCGGATGGCAAAACTGCCCGCGGAATGGCGGAACTGACAAACGCCATCCAAAAATTTTTCATCGAGCAGAGCCGCCTCGGCATCCCTGTGATCTTTCATGAGGAATGCCTGCACGGGCATGCCGCCAAGCATGGCACGAGCTTTCCTCAGCCAATTGGGCTCGGCGCCACCTTCAATCCTTCGCTGATTGAAGCACTCTACACAATGACCGCCCGCGAAACCCGGCTTCGAGGCGCGCATCAGGCTTTGACGCCCGTCGTGGACGTCGCGCGCGATGCCAGATGGGGTCGCGTCGAGGAAACGTACGGCGAAGATCCCTATCTCGTCACCCAACTGGGGATGGCTGCCGTGCGCGGCTTTCAGGGCGACGCCTCATTCAAGGACAAGAGCCGATTGATCGCGACGCTGAAACATTTCGTCGCACACGGCCAGCCCGAATCCGGAATGAACTGCGCACCGGCGAATGTCTCATCCCGCGTCCTGCGCGAGACATTTCTCGAGCCGTTCCGCCAATGCATCCAGCGGGCCGGCGCCATGAGCGTGATGGCCAGCTACAATGAAGTCGACGGCGTTCCGTCCCACGCCAGCGAATGGCTCCTGCGTGATGTCTTGCGCAAGGAATGGGGATTCAAAGGCTTCGTCGTCTCTGATTATTACGCGATTTGGGAACTGGGATACCGCCCCGACACGCATGGCCACTTCGTCGCTGCAGACAAGGCACAATCCTGCGCGCTGGCCGTGAAGGCGGGTGTGAACATCGAACTCCCCGAACCTGACTGTTACCTGCATTTGGTGGGCCTGGTTCGCAAAGGCGTGTTGAAGGAAAAGGAACTCGACGACCTGATCGCTCCCATGCTGGAAGCAAAGTTCCGGCTGGGCTTGTTCGATGATCCTTATGTCGATCCTGATGAAGCGGATCGCGTCGTCGGTTGCGACGAGCATCGAAAACTCGCCCGCCAGGCTGCGGTGGAAACGATCACCCTGTTGAAGAACGAAAACGATCTCGCTCCGCTGGATCCATCGCGATTCAAAACGATCGCGGTGATCGGGCCCAACGCAAATCGTTCGCTCCTCGGCGGCTACAGCGGAGTTCCTAAACACAATGTCACCGTGCTCGATGGGATCACTGCCAAAGTCGGCAGCCGCGCGAAGGTGCTGTATTGCGAGGGCTGCAAAATAACCGTGGGCGGTTCGTGGCAGCAGGATGATGTCACGTTCAGTGATCCCGATGAGGACCGCAGGCAGATCGCTGAAGCCGTCCGAGTCGCGAAGCGCGCCGACGTCGTAGTTCTCGCGATTGGCGAGAACGAGCAGACATCCCGCGAAGCGTGGAGCCTCAAGCACATGGGCGATCGGGCTGCCCTGGAATTAATCGGACGCCAGATGGATCTTGTGGACGCGCTGGTTGCCACGGGAAAGCCTGTGATTGCGCTGCTGTTCAATGGCCGTCCGCTGGCAATTGCCGAGCTCAGCGCAAAAGTGCCCACGCTGTTTGAATGCTGGTACCTGGGACAGGAATGCGGCCATGCAGTCGCAGACGTGTTGTTCGGCGACGCCAACCCTGCTGGAAAATTGCCCATTAGTTTTCCGCGTTCTGCAGGTCATCTGCCCGTTTTTTATAATCACAAACCTTCGGCGCGCCGCGGCTACCTTGCCGATGACGTCTCCGCATTGTATCCGTTCGGGTTTGGATTGAGTTACACCCGTTTCGAAATCAGTAACGTGCGCCTGGAAAAGAAACGCATCCGGCCGGACCAATCAACACGTGTCGTCGCGGAGGTCACGAACACCGGCAAACGAGCGGGAGCTGAAGTGGTGCAACTCTACATTCGCGACCGCGTCAGTTCTGTCACACGGCCGGTCAAGGAACTCAAAGGATTCAAGAAAGTCGAGCTGCAGCCTGGGGAGACCCAAACGGTCGCGCTCGACATCGCGCCCGATTCGCTGGCGTTTTACAATGTCGGCATGAAATACGTGGTGGAACCGGGCGAGTTCGAGATCATGGTCGGAAACTCATCGCGCGACGCCGACCTGCAGCCGGTGGTCCTGACGGTCCTGCCCTGATTGCCCTCATGAATAATCCCAACCAGAAACTTTCGTTTCTCGAGAAAGCCGGATACAGCGGCGGAGATGCCGCGGCGAACTTCGTCTTCATGACGATGGTTCTGTTCCAGCTGAACTTCTACACGGACGTCTTTGGTCTAAAAGCCAGCCACGCCGCGGCCATCCTGTTGTGGCCGCGACTCTGGGACGCTGCGTTTGACCCGATCATGGGACTTTTGGCCGATCGGACACGCACGCGGTGGGGCCGGTTCAGACCCTGGGTGCTTTGGACGGCGATTCCGTGGGCGGTCGTCATGGTGCTCGCATACACCACGCCGAAAGGCTGGAGCATGGCTGCCATGCTTGCGTACGCGGCAATCACAAACACGCTGCTGATGACGCTCTATTCGATGAACAACATGCCTTACTCGGCATTGGGCGGAGTCATGACGGCGGATCTAAACGAGCGAACCAGGCTCAATTCGTTCCGCTTCATTTCCGTCAATATCGCGCAGTTCATTGTAGGCGGCTTCACCCTGCCCCTCGTTGCAAAGTTTGCTGTTGGACACGACCGCCAATACGGGTGGCGAATGACGATGACGATCTGGGCGGCAGTGTGCCTGGTCCTTTTCCTGATCACCTTTCTCACCACGCGCGAACGCGTGCAGCCGGTCGTTGAAACCAAGGCGTCACCCAAGCAGGATTTCACGGACCTGCTGCGCAATGTCCCCTGGCGGATCATGTTTGTGATGACGCTCTTCCATTTCGCCATCCTGTCGTTCCGCGGCGGCGCGCTCTATAATTATTACCACCATTATGCGGACAAGGCCGCGATGTTTGATTTCATCGAGAAACTTGGCCTCACCGCACCAGCGCTCGTCGAAGGTGCAAAGTCCAGCGGCATCCTGGGCTGGCTGGGTTACATCGTGCATGGCGACCGCGCAAACCTCGGCAACAGCAATGTTGCCGATGTGTTCAACAGCATCGTCAACATGATCGGCACGGCGACGACAATCACCGTGATCCTGCTGTCGCCTCCGCTCTCCCGCAGGTTCGGAAAAAAAGCGATAGCAGTCGCTGGATTCGCGCTCGCATCGCTCGGGACGTTTGCCTTCTACCTGCTGTCGCCGACAAATGTCACAGGAATGGTGTTGCTCACTATTTTGATCGCGATTTTTTACGCGCCCACAATTCCTCTCGTCTGGGCAATCTTCGCCGACGTTGCGGACTATTCCGAGTTGCAGACGGGCCGCCGATTCACAGGGACCGTATTTGCGACGATTGGTTTCGCCTTGAAGGCAGGGCTCGCGCTGGGATCGGCTTCGTTCCTGTGGATCATGGCGCGGCTGTTTAATTACGAAACGAATCTTCCAACGGCGCCCAATGCAATCGCCGGCTTTCGATTTACGAGCGGGATCGTTGTCGGAATTTTGTTCGCCATCTGCACCTTCCTTCTGATGGCTTACAAGCTGAACAAGCGCGCCACCCTGGACATGGCCGCAGAACTTGCCGAAAGACGCAAACAAGCGCCCCCGCCAGGTTCAAGTGCGCCTGCATAATCGCACCCACACCCGGAAAACCAGGCGCAGCGCAGTCCAAACGGCCGTCCGTACTTCCCACCCTGCGCGTTCCGTAGCGTCCCTTCTTGGATATCCGAATTCATTCGGCTAAACCATGCGCCGAATCAGCCGAACTACACACCACTCATGAAGCTCAAACACCACCTGCAGGCAGCCTTGCTGCTCACTGCGGGCTCGTTGACTACACTCGCCGCTGACGTTGAGGGTTATCTCGTCGTCAAAGGACAACAATTCAAACAGCAATCTGCCGGCGCGCCCTCATCGCTGCCCGCGGACCTTCCCTATCATTTCTTCGCAACCGTTTCCCCTGCCGACACGGGCGCTATAACCGCGGCGCGCATCACCCTGCCCAACCAGCAGGTGCGCAGCCTGACGAATGCGGACGACTCGTTCGAACTTCAGCAATCCTTTTCCTCCAAGCAGCAACTCGACGCCGCCTTCCGGCCGGGGACATATACGCTGGCCATCGTTACCGCGAGCAGCGGCACCAACACGTCGGCTGTCCGTCTCCTCCGCGATGCCTATCCACCCACACCGCGCGTCCCAAACTGGACTGACCTTCAGTCCATCGAACCCGGATTCCCGGTCACAGTGACCTGGGATCCCATCACCAATGCGACGCCGCAGGATGCGATCATGCTGGAAATCTCAGACCCTGCCACGGGCGATGTCGTCTTCAGCACACCCGACGTTCTCGATCCTTCAGTGCTTGCAGGTACCAATGCGTCGTGTGTCGTGCCGTCCCTGGCGCCGAACCACACCTACGAAGGACGTTTGATCTTCGTGCGCGGTGTCGATTCCAACACGAACAATCCCGCCGTGCCCAACATCGCAGGATTCTATAGCGAAACAGTGTTTCCGCTCGCAACCCTGGCACAGCCCAATGTCGCAGCAGGACGCGTTCAATTCACTGCAAGCAACGTGAACGTCGCCGAAAATGCCGGAAGCGCGCTATTGTCGATCACGCGCAACGGATCAGAAGGCGCCATCTCGCTGAACGTCGCCTCGGCAAATGGAACAGCGTTGAACGGAGCTGACTACACCGCAGCAAGCGTGGCGCTCACGCTGCAGCCGGGCGTCACCCAGACAAACGTGCTCATCCCCGTGCTGGATGATTTTCTACTCGAAGGCAGTGAAACGTTTACTGTGGCGCTTTCATCCCTTTCAGGTGGCGCATTACTTGGAAATCGCAGCAACGCCGTTGTGACGATTCTCGACAATGAAAACCGCGCGAACGGCACTTTCCAGTTCAGCCGCCCCAGCTTCACGGGCCTCGAAAAAGGAAAACCCCTCGCCGTCAGCGTCCGCCGCATCGGCGGCACCACGGGCACCGCAACGGTCAACTTTTACACGTTGAACGGAACCGCAACGGGCGGCCTGGATTACAACGCAACCAACGGCACCCTCACCTTCGGCCCCAAAGTCGTGGCGCAGAATATTCTGCTGTCGATGCGCGACGACTTCATCGATGAAGCCGACGAAACCCTGTCAGTGGTTCTCGATCAACCCTCCACGGGCGCAGCGCTGGGCACGCCAGCGGTCGCGGGTGTGACCATCAAGGACGATGACCTCGGTGGCACAATCCAACTTGCCGGCCCTGCTGTCACGGTTAACGAAAACACGAACCTTCTCCTCTTCACGGTGAAGCGCATTGGGGGCACGGCATCCAACGTCACGGTGCAATTCGCCACGGCAAACGGCACCGCAACTGCGGGTTCCGATTACGCGGCGACGAGCGGAATCCTCGCGTTCAACCAGGGAGAGACAGCGAAAACGATTCCTGTCACCCTACTCGGCGATTTTCAAGCCGAGGCTAACGAGACGTTTAGCCTGCGCATCTTCAATCCTTCCGGCGGCGCCAAGCTCGGTGGCATCACGAACACCACCTGCACCATTGCCGACGACGAGAACAGCGTAAGCATCGGAAACGCAACGTACACGGTCACGGAAGGCGGCCCCGCGCTCGTTGTGACCGTCACGCGCTCCGGCGCGCTGGGTTCTGCGGTCTCTGTCAATTATGCGACCTTCAACGGAACCGCGACGGCAGGATCGGACTTCACGGCGACCAGCGGAACGCTGCAGTTCCCCGCAAAAACAGCCACACGGACGATCACGGTCCCGATCCTCAACGACACCATTGTTGAAGGCGCTGAAAACTTCGAAGTTCGGTTGTCCACCCCCGGCGGCGGCGTGCAGATCGGCAGCACGAGCACAACAGTGGTGACGATCAACGACAACGATACGGCGGGATCCTTCAAGTTCTCCGCTTCGTCCTATACCGGCAAGGAAGGCGCGAAGGCGAACGTCATCGTGCAGCGTGTCGGTGGAACCAGCAGCGGCGTCACGGTGCAGTTCACCACATCGAACGGCTCGGCCGCAACGGGCGATTACGTCAACGCCAGCCAGACATTGACCTTCGCTGCCAACGAAGCAAGCAAGACGGTTCAAATCACCCTGAACTCGGACAGCACGACCGAAGGCACCGAAACCGTGAACCTCTCTTTAAGCAATCCGACGGGAAGCGCGACGCTTGGCACCCCCAGCACAGCCACATTGAGCATCAGCAATGTCGCGCCTGCAGGCGGTGGCGGCGGGGGTGGGGGCGGCGGCGGCGCGGTAACTCTGACAGCCCCCGGCATGAAAGCCAACGCCTCCCTGGGCGGCGCCTTCACGGCCGCGCATGTGCATGGCGCGCTCGTGGCAAACATCCTCACCATCACCGGATTCGACACGGGCCTGAAGACACGCACCATCACGATCACGCTTTCGGTCCCGCCGGGAACCACGGGAACCGTTCCGATGAATTCTGGCGGCAGCTTCTTTGGGTTCGCCAACACCGCCATCAACACGTCCACGTTCTGCTCCACGACGAAAACGTTCAACAGCGTCTCACCGTCCACAGGAACGATGAACATTGTGGAGTGGGACACGGTCAACAAGCGCTTCAAAGCTACGTTCAGCTTTACAGCGCGAGGCGTTGATTCAGGAACAACCTGTCCCGGCCAAACGCCCGGCGGCGGCGCAGTCCCAACGGAACGGCCGTCGATTACAGCCGGCCAGGTCTGGGTAAATTACCTTTAAACCGACACTTACAAGCAACGAGCCCGCCCCTTTTTCAAGGAGCGGGCTCTTTTGTTCAGAAGAACGATATAGGCTTTTCCAGAGGAGCCACAATGCGCTCACCACGTGTGTTTTAGCGCTATGTCGCTGCCCTCGCCAAACCCATGTCATTCGGGGCAAACGCCTGCATCATGCATGACGATGCGTTCTTCGGAACAAGAGTCTGTAAAGCGCCAGCAAGATAATGGCACCCACTACTGAGGCCAGGAACCCGGCCGCGTCGGTTTCACGATACCATCCCATTCCCAAGCCAACGTACCGCGCGACAAAAGCTCCCGCGATTCCCAGCAAGGTCGTGATGATAAACCCGCCTGGATCCCGTCCTGGCATGACGAACTTGGCAAGCGCACCCACTACGAACCCGATTAGAATAGTCCAAAGTATTTCCATATGTCCTCCGTTTGGTCTAACATTCGCCGCGCTTCGCAAAACCCCAATAGGGTGAACCCCGGCGTTCCTGCCTTCTCTGCACCCACATGAAGGTTGCCCGGCTCGGTGGGATCGATTAATGTCCGACGTTCTTGCACTCACGATTTAAGAGTTTGTTCATGAAAAAAGCCGAGTCTGAATCTGAAAACACGGTCGCGCCGGAAACCGCCGCGCCATCTGAGACTGTTGCCTCCGAGCAACCCGATATGCTCTCTCCCGAACAGGTGAACGAATTGAAGGCAAACGCCGCGAAAGCCGCGGAGCATTGGGATCGCCTCGTGCGCACCATGGCTGACTTCGACAACTACAAGAAGCGCGCCGTTCGCGAAAAGCAGGAAGCCATCCGGTTTGCGAACGAAGGGCTTATGGAAAAACTGGTGCCAGTGCTCGATAACTTTGAAATCGCCCTGGCCGCCGCCCAAACCGCCGGCACGGAGGCATCGCAATCCATGGCGACAGGCGTGAACATGATCCTGCAGCAGCTCAAGAACGTGCTCGTGGAAACAGGCCTCGAGGAGATCAATGCCACGGGCCAGCCGTTCGATCCCAATATTCACGAAGCGGTTTCCCAGCAGGAATCTTCCGAAGCGGCCGAGGGCACCGTGCTCCAGCAATTGCGCACGGGTTATCGGCTGCGGGAACGCCTGATTCGTCCGGCCACCGTCATCGTTGCCAAGGCACCGACGGCTCCCTGACCTATGGCCAAGCGCGATTATTACGACATCCTGGGAGTTGCACGATCCGCGGATGCGGAGGAAATCAAGAAGGCCTACCGCAAGCTCGCAATCAAGTTTCATCCAGACAAGAACCCTGGCGACAAGGCGGCCGAGGAAAAGTTCAAGGAACTTGGCGAGGCTTACGAGGTGCTGAACGATCCGCAAAAGCGCGCCGTCTATGATCAACACGGCCATGCAGCGTTTGATCGTCGATCAGGCGGCGGCTTCGCCCGCGGCGGTGGCTTTCACGATCCTGCGGATATTTTCCGCGAAGTGTTCGGAGGCGGCAGCATCTTCGATGAATTTTTCGGAGGCGGACGTTCGGATCCGTTTCAGCCGCAGCGAGGCGATGACCTGCGATACGACCTGGAAATCACGTTCGAGGAAGCGGCGCACGGTTGCGAAAAGGAAATCACGGTCACGAAACAGGATCGCTGTGAGCCGTGCAAGGGTTCGGGCGCCGAAGCCGGCTCGGGAACGAAAGCCTGCGCCACATGCGGCGGCCGCGGCCAGGTAATCAGTTCGCGTGGCATCTTCAGCATTGCGCAAACCTGCCCGCATTGCCAAGGCGCGGGCCGGATCATTGAACGCCCCTGCAAGACCTGCCATGGCAAGGGACGCCGCGACACGACTTCCAAGATCAAACTGCGCATTCCGGCGGGCGTGGACACCGGATCGCGTTTGCGTTCCGCTGGCAACGGAGAAGGAGGCCTGCGCGGCGGGCCTTCGGGCGACCTTTACGTGGTGCTGCACGTCAAACCGCACGAGATGTTCCAGCGCGATGGCGACGACCTGCTCTGTGAAGTGCCCGTCAGCTTCGTCCAGGCCGCCTTGGGCGCGGAAGTTCAGGTTCCGACACTGACAGGCAAAACCGAGATTCGAGTTCCTGCCGGCACGCAGCCGGGGACGATGTTCCGTTTGAAAGGCAAGGGCGTTAAAAACGTTCAGGGATACGGCCACGGCGATCTCCACGTGCGGATCAATGTTGAGGTTCCGACGCACCTGAATGCGGAACAGAAGGCGAAACTTCAGGAATTTGCAGAGCTGTGCAACGGGAAGGAAAGCCCGATCAGCCAGAGCTTTTTCGAAAAAGCAAAAAGCCTTTTCCAGTGAACGTTGGGTGACCTGCGGAACCGGACGGACGCAAGCCGCCGCCGGTTCTAAAGCAGCCTGCATCTTCCGCCGAACCATGCATCGCTTTTACGTTCCACCCGATCAATCCCAAGGCGAGATGTTTTCCCTCCCGGAGCGGGAGGCACATCACGCCAGCTCCGTGCTGCGGGTTCGCTCAGGCGAACTCGTCACGGTGTTGGATGGCACAGGAACCGCGCTGCGCTGCCGTGTCGAGACCGTGCGGAAGAAACACGTGGATGTCGCGGTTATCGAACGGGTTCGAAACGATCCGCCGCCCTTTTCCATCACCCTTCTTCAGGCGCTGCCCAAGGGCAAGATCATCGAAAGCATTATCCAAAAGGCCACGGAACTTGGCGTCCAACGAATCGTGCCTTTGATCACAGAACGCGTGGCGACGCGCCTCGACGATGATGCGTCAGAAACCAAGGCCGGCAAATGGCAGCACGTGGCGGTGGAAGCCATAAAGCAGTGCGGCGCGCCCTGGTTGCCGAAGGTTGAACCACCCGTGACACCGATCGAATTCATTCGGCGCGCGGAGAAGTTTGATTTGCCGCTGATCGCGTCGCTCCAGCCAGGCAGCCGTCATCCGCGCGAGTATTTCGACGGCTTCATGGCCCGGCACCACCACAGGCCAAAATCCGTGTGTGTCTGGATTGGTCCCGAAGGGGATCTCACGCCCGAGGAAGTTCGGATCATCGAGGAAGCGGGCGCGCGGCCGATTACACTGGGCCAGCTTGTGCTCCGCGTGGAAACCGCGGCAGTCTACTGCCTTTCAATTTTGAACTACGAACTGGGCGCGCCCGGGACAGAACCGGGCGCCTGAGACGGGACGCGGCGTTGCACCAAAACCCGGAACGCGCGACCCAGGTGTTGAGGATGCACCAGAGTTTGAAACTGCCTTTTCCGCGCCGCATCCCATTCCACAAAGCCGCCTTGCCCCTTCCACGTTTGTTCCGCAATTCCCACAAGAAAGCGTTCCTGCGATACAAATGCCTCCGTAATGAGCCCCTGCTCTTCGCCCGCGCGCTGAATCGCTGAAAAGTTTACGTGGGCAGTAATGTCCTGTTCGCCCGGCTGGTTGAGAACATTTTCGCTCACCCTGTGTTTGGAGTACGCCCGCAGCGTGCCGC
>DASPIL010000008.1 GCA_035629175.1 Verrucomicrobiia bacterium
TACGTTTTCGGTGGGGAAACCTACGATTTGGTCCCTGAACTTACGTTTCAGGTGCTGGAACCTAGGTTTTGGCCGGTTGAACCTAAGATTTAGTGCTAGGAATTAGGATTTCGGGGCGTTGTCCTACGATTGGGGTGCTCTGCCTTACGATTTCGGAGCGTTGTCTTACGATTTCAGGCCTAAACTTACGAGTTGGGTGCTCTACCTTACGTTTTCGGAGCGTTGTCCTAAGTTTTGTGGCGGTGACGTAAGATTCTGGTGCTGATTCTTAGATCGTGGCACGCGAACCTACGTTTCGGAACGTTGTCCACAGTTTCGCGCCACCGTCGGGGGTAAATGGAAAAGCGGGTTTAGGCAAATTACGCGAATTTGCGCGAATTGCCTGCTGCCGATTTCGTGTGGTTGGTGTGATTCGTGGTTTTCTAATTCTCTGCTGACCCGTGGGAACGCGGACTTTTGAACAGGAGGACGCAGAGATAGCAGAGGAAGACTACGGGCAAAGCTTTGCGTTTGGTGTTCGGATTCGCGTTGACTCGACGCAGGAAGAGAAGGCAAACGGGTTTACGCGAATTACGCCAATTTGCGCGAATTGCCTGCTGCCGATTTCGTGTGGTTGGTGTGATTCGTGGTTTTCTAATTCTCTGCTGACGCGTGGGGACACGGACTTTTGAACAGGAGGACGCAGAGATAGCAGAGGAAGATGGTTGGTGAAGTAGATGGAAAAATGAAACGTTCCTCCTCCCCCCGGCCCCCTCCTCCGGCTGCGCCCGGAAGAGGGGGAGAGGGACACGGATTGAAAGGGAAACGGTTTTACGCCAATTACGCTGCTTTCCGTAAATTTCCAATCCGATTTCGTGTGGTTGGTGTGATTCGTGGTTTTGCCATTCTTCTTCTGATCCGTGGGCAAACGGTATTTGAAGAGGACGCAGAGATAGCAGAGGAGATGGTTGGTGAGGCAGATGAAAAGATGAAACGTTCCTCCTCCCCTCGGCCCCCTCCTCCGGCTGCGCTCGGAAGAGGGGGAGAGGGACAAGCATTGAAACGGAAGACGTTTGTACGCCAATTACGCTGCTTTCCGTAAATTTCCAATCCGATTTCGTGTGATTGGTGTGATTCGTGGTTTGCCATTCTTCTACTGATCCGTTGGCAAACGGGATTTCAACAGGAGGACGCAGAGATAGCAGAGGAAGATGGTTGGTGAGGCAGATGAAAAGATGAAACGTTCCTCCTCCCCCCGGCCCCCTCCTCCGGCTGCGCTCGGAAGAGGGGGAGAGGGTCAAGCATTGAAACGGAAAACGGTTTTACGCCAATTACGCTGTTTTCGTAAATTTCCAATCTGATTTCGTGTGATTCGTATGATTCGTGGTTATTCATTTCATCTGCTGATCCCGGTGCATCAGTTTCCATGCGTGGTAAATGTCTGCGGCTTCGGACCGCGTTGGGATGATCATTTGAGCGGACCCTCTGCCCGACGCTTTCTCTCCTTGCTCCTGCTGAATGTCGCCTCCGCCTCAGGCGCGCGGATGCGCCTGGTCGTAAACCTTTTTGAGCCGCTCGGTGGTCACATGCGTGTAAACCTGCGTCGTGACCAGATGCGCGTGGCCCAGCAATTCCTGAACGCTCCGCAAATCCGCGCCCGCGTCCAGCAGGTGCGTCGCGTAACTGTGACGCAACTTGTGCGGCGTCAACGAGGGATCCAATCCCGCCGTGGCAAGATGTTTCTTCAATCGCGTTTGCAACACGTACGGGGCAACCGCCGTGGGTTCCGGTTTTTCAGCTAGAAAAACTGGGTCCGCGCCGGCCGGACGGTTCGGCAGAAGGCTCCAATAGGTTTCAATCGCTTTTAACGCAGGCTCCCCGATCGGCACCATCCGCTCCTTCTTGCCTTTCCCACGAACACGAACCAGCTGCTCTGGCGCATCAATATCCTCAACGCGCAACCCGCACAACTCGCTCACCCGCAAGCCGCAGGAGTAAATCGTTTCCAGAATTGCCACGTCGCGGTAGCAAATCGTCGCCCCAATCGGACGCCCCCGTTTCCTTGCTTTGCTCTCACGCGGTGACAACGGCGCAAGCGGAGCGTTCAGAAGCGACAGCATTTGATCCGCGGTTAAATACTTTGGCAGGCGCTTGGCAAGCTTGGGTAAGGCAAGGTTCCGGACAGGCGAGGTTTGGACGGCACCACGGCGCACGAGAAACTTGTAAAACGTGCGCAATGCGGAGAATCGAAGCTGAATGGCTGCGCGGCCGAGTTGTTTGCGGCCCAGAAACCGAAGGAACGAACGGAAATCGTCGCGCTGCAAACCCGCCCAGTCCGGCGCCGCGTTGCGTTCCTGTCGATGCCAGTTACAGAATTCCAACAATGCATCGCGGTAATTGCGCTGCGTGTAAACGGACGCGTCGCGATCGATCGCAAGGTGTCGAAGGAACTCGCGCAGATGTGGATCTTCGGGAAGATCAGGCAGCGGAGAATCCTTGGGCTGCTCATCCGGCGCAATGGGGGCGCGGCTCATCCGGAGGCGTTTCCTTACTCTACGCGGGCCTGGCTTTCTTCATCGCGAGGCGGAAAATCAAACGTCACCTTTCCCGAATCATCCAACTGGAGAAAGGCCGAGAACGGCTTGCCCGCCTTGGAAATAAATTGGTCCAGCAGATCCGTCCGGCGCGCAGTCAACAATTTCTGCGCCTGTTCGCGATCAACGGGACGTTGCAGAATCTGCTTTCCGATCTTGAACTTGCATGGCCTCTTTTCCGCCTGCGAATTCTCGCAGAGATAGGCGTCCTCCGTTTCGAAGACCCGACCCTTGCATTTGGGACATTGGCCGATCGGGGTCATCCCCGTGAAATCGAGCTTGGGCGCTGGTTCCTTGGCAGCACCGTTGGCAGCCTTTCCCTTGCGAACGCGAGGCGCGAACTCAAAGGTCACCTTTCCATCTTTCAACGCCAGGAACGCTTCAAACTTCCGGCCTGTCTTCTTCGATACGAAATTGCGCAGGAGATCTGTCTTTCCCTCCGCCAGAAGCTTGGTGACCTGCACGGGCTCGACGTTCTGCTGCAGGATGATTTTCCCCGTCTTGAAATCGCACGTCTTGCCCGGTCCAACCGATTTCTCGCAGACGTAATTCATCCCGCCATCAAACACGCGCGCGCCACACTTTGGGCAGGTGCCGAGCGGTTCCTTGCCTGTGAAATCCACGGGGGCGGCGCCTTCGCCATTTCCATCCTTTTGGTCCTGGCCAAAATCAAACTCCACTTTCGCTTCAGGCGAAAGCTTCAGAACGGCCGCGAAGGGAAATCCCTGCTTGCTGCGAAATCCCTGGATCGGGCCGATTTGTTTTTCGGTGATCAGCTTCTCGACTTCCGCGGGTTCAAACATGCGGCTGCAAAGGATCTTCCAAACCGCGAAATCGCACTTCACGCACTGGAATTGCTTGTAGCGCTCGTGCACCTCGCCTCCGCATTTCGGGCACGGCGTTTTCAGCACGCCGAAGTCGCCGGGAATCGTGTCGTATTCATACTGCTTGGCGCGATCAACGATGTGCCGCGTCATCTCCGCGATCTCCGACATGAATTCGTCGCGGCTCTTCTGGCGCTTCTGGATCTGGTGCAGTTTGAATTCCCAATTGCCCGTCAACTCGGGCCGCGTCAGCTCTGGAACCCCCAGGCCGTTCAGCAATTCCATCAGCGAAAACGCCTTCGCCGTCGCCTGCAACTCCCGTGCGTTGCGTTGAATATATTGCTCAAGGATCAGGCCTTCGATGATCGCCGCGCGGGTCGCTGGCGTGCCCAACCCCTTCTCGCGCATCGCCTCCCGCAGTTCATCGTCCTCGACCAGTTTCCCCGCGCCTTCCATCGCGCTCAGGAGCGTCGCTTCCGTATACCGTGGCGGCGGCTTGGTCTGGCTGTGTTTCACCTCCACTTCGCGAGTCGCCACAGCTTCATTCGGCGTCACAGCCACAAGATTTGCAGTCGCATCTTCGTTCTGCGCCTCCTTGCCGTAAACCGCCAGCCAGCCGGGCGTCACCAGGACTTTTCCGCTCGTCTTGAAAGCCTCGCCTTCGACCCGTGTGATGCGTGTGGTTTCCAGGAATTCCGCCGCGGGATAAAAAATGGCGAGGAATCGTTTCGTCACCATGTCGTAGAGCTTTTGCTCGGGCTCGCTCAACCCGCGCGGGGCCTGCGTCGTGGGAATGATGGCAAAATGATCTGAAATTTTTGCGTTGTTGAAAATGCGCTTGTTGGGCTTCACCCAGCCGCTCTTCAGCACGGTGTCTGCAAACCCGCCGTATGGTGTTTCCGCGAGCATCCCCAGCACATTCTGCACGGTGCCAATATAATCTTCGGGCAGCGCGCGAGAGTCGGTTCTTGGATAGGTCAGGACCTTGTGCTTTTCGTACAGCGCCTGCGCAAGGCCCAGTGTGTTTTTCGCGCTGAATCCAAACCGCGAGTTGGCGTCTCGCTGCAGGCTGGTGAGATCATACAGGAGCGGCGACATCGATGTCGTCGGCTTGCTCTCTTCTGTGACCACGCCCGGTTTGCCCACACATTTATCCCGCAACGCTTCCGCGCGCGCGCGATCCCACAGGCGTTCCGGCTTCAGTTCGGCATCGCCCTCCTTATCGGGCCGGACAAATTTCTCGTCGAACCAACGGCCCAAATACTGCCCCGCCGCGGCTTCGAAAGTGCCTATCACTTCCCAATAATCCCGCGAAACGAACTTGCGAATTTTTTGTTCGCGTTCGACGACGATTGCCAGCGTTGGAGTCTGGACCCGGCCGACGGTTGTTTTGAAAAAGCCGCCGGACTTTGAATTGAACGCGGTCATGGCCCGCGTGCCGTTGATTCCCACGAGCCAGTCCGCTTCCGACCGGCTGAACGCGGCCTCCGCGAGCGGGAGCATGGATTGATCATCGCGGAGCTTGGCGAATCCTTCGCGAATCGCGGCGGGCGTCATGGATTGGAGCCACAGCCGCTGGATGGGGAGCTTGGATCCCGTGTATTTGACGATGTTGCGAAAAATCAATTCCCCTTCGCGCCCGGCGTCGCACGCATTGATCAGGGCATCGATGTCCTTCCGCTTCAGCAGCTTCGTGATGGCTTTGAGGCGGCTTTCGCTCTTCTCGATGGGGCGGAGGTCAAAATGCGGCGGGATGAC
>DASPIL010000009.1 GCA_035629175.1 Verrucomicrobiia bacterium
ACTGCGCCTGGTCGGCCAGATCCTGCTGCGCGCGCTTGAGGTCGCTGATGTCGATCATCACGCCGCCCAGCGAAACCGGCACGCCGTTCTCCACGCTCACCGTCACCGAATCGCGCAGCCACACCGCACGCCCGTCGGCCGAAACCATGCGGTATTCGAACTCATGGTTGCGGCCCGCGCGGGTCTGCGATGCGCAGAACGACATCACGCGTTCGCGGTCCTCGGGATGCACATGGCTCTCCCAGAAGCCCGGCACACGCCACTCCGCGACCGGATAGCCAAGGATGCGCTCGGCGGCGGGGCTGACGTAGTTGAAGGTGAAGGTCGCGGGATCGGCTTCCCAGACGATGCCGTCGATGCGGTTCAGGAGGTCGCGGAACCCTCCGCGGGGGAGGCTTTCGTCGTCGCGCACGCGTAGCGCAGGTGTCGATGCCATGGAAGCCCTCCAGGGTGAAGTTAAGCCTAATCCCTGACGGAGAGCTTCATGCAACCGGACAGGATAATGTGCGTAGTTCCACGCAGCAAATATCATACCTGCGGCTTGACCTAAGTCAACTGTGGGAAACCCGTGGTGCGTCTCGCTTGCGGCGACTGGTTTTCTCGGGGATGGGAAAGATGGGATGGGAATGCGGGTTGTGGCAGTCTGCGCCCCTCCTATGAACGGCTGGCGATGAATAATTTGATTGAGATCCGAGCGAACACGCAAAAAGAATTCACGTGCTGTTGTTGCTAACGTTAGACGAGTTGCAGTTGACGAGTAGGTGAGTTGAAAGACGCTGGATTCCCGCCTGCGCGGGCATGACGGGGTTTATCGAGGCAGGGAATCAAGGCTGTGGTGCCCGCCAGCGGGCCGCTCAGGTCGCGCGCACCTCAACGCCTCCCCGTCATTCCTGCGAAAGCAGGAAACCAGTGTCGTCAAACGCCCCTTGCAAGCCGCTGGATCCCGACTTTCGTCAGGATGACGGCGGTGAGATCAGGCTGATGTGAATCGCATGGGCCGAAAATATCTCCTACTTCCCCACCGGCTTCTTCATCAACTTCCGCTGCAAGGTCCGCCGATGCATATTCAACGCACGCGCCGTTGACGAGATATTCCCCTGGTGCTCGGCCAGCACGCGCTGGATGTGT
>DASPIL010000010.1 GCA_035629175.1 Verrucomicrobiia bacterium
AACACGCGGGCGACGTTTCCCTTCGCATCGTCATCGATTCATGGCAAACACGCTGAACAACTGCCCCGCCCCTGCAAAGCTGAACCTTTTCCTGCATGTCACCGGGCGCCGCCCCGACGGCTACCACCTGCTGCAAACCGTCTTCCAGCTTTTGGACCGCGGCGACCTGCTGCATTTCAAGGTGCGTGACGACGGCGAGATTCGGCGGGCGACCGATGTGCCCGGCGTGCCCGAGGATGCGGACCTGGTGGTGCGCGCCGCGCGGCTGTTGCAATCCGCCGCACCGGGGGCACGCAAGCTGGGCGCGGAGATTGCCGTCGAAAAACGGCTCCCGATGGGAGGCGGGCTCGGCGGCGGCTCTTCCGATGCGGCGACAACCCTCATCGCGCTGAACCATTTGTGGCAAACCGGACTGAGCCGCGAGGAACTCATGACGCTCGGCCTCCGGCTCGGCGCCGATGTGCCCTTTTTCATCTTCGGCCGCAACGCCTTCGCTGAAGGCGTGGGCGAGGACCTGGCTGCGGTCGACACCCCGGATTGCTGGTACGTCGTGATCGAACCGGGCGTTTCCGCGCCGACCGCTGCAATTTTTTCCGCTCCGGATTTGACAAGAAGCACAAAGCCGGTCAAAATATCGGACTTTTCCAGCGCATCCAATTGCTTCGGAAAAAACGACCTGCAAGTCGTGGCAACAAGGCTGTTCCCGCCGATTGCTGAAGCCATCGAATGGCTGCAACAATTCGGCGATGCGAGAATGACCGGCTCCGGTGCTTGCGTGTTCTGTGCGTTCGCACAGGAGCACGAAGCGGACGAAGTGCTGAAAGCGGCACAAGAATCCGGACAGTCGCAGTGGAAAGTCTGGAAAGCCAGGGCGATCGAGCGCCACCCGCTCTCGCACTTGCTGGACTCGTAGACAGAATTCGTTTGACGTTGCTTTATTTTGGTAACGCCAGACAACAGGTTGTGTAGGGGAATCGCCAAGCTGGTTAAGGCACCGGATTTTGATTCCGGCATTCCAAGGTTCGAATCCTTGTTCCCCTGCCATTAAATACAAGAAGAACCGAAAGCCGCCAACGCGAGACACCCTGTCATGCCTTGGCGGCTTTTCATCCTTTTAACCCGCTCACTTTAGGTGTCCCATGGCGCTTGAAAACCTGATGGTCTTTACCGGCAACGCAAACCCGGAGCTGGCCGCAGGA